>JBAUWG010000274.1:0-13003 GCA_049583675.1 Desulfobacterales bacterium
ACCATACCATGCCGGCGGTGATTGTCAATCAGATGAAAACTAAATCCTTGACAATACCAATAAAAATTCTTAGTTTGATATCGAGTATATACTCATATTTTAACCTGAAGGATTTTTTATGGCGCGACCCAAAAAACATCGAATGGTCTCGTTCAATCCGGATATCGACTATTTCAAGCCCAGAGGCATTCCCATGCGGGATCTTTCCGAGGTATGCCTAACCGTGGATGAGCGCGAGGCTATACGGCTTGCCGATCTTGTCGGCATGTCTCATGAAGATGCCGGGCGTCACATGAATGTTTCAAGGGCGACTTTCGGACGGATTATCCAACAGGCACGAAAAGTGGTTGCAGATGCCCTGATCAACGGAAAGGCCATCAATGTTGAAGGCGGAAATTACAAAATCGTCGATGACCTGCGGACCTTCATGTGCCGTGATTGCACGCACAGGTGGGTGGAACCGTGGGGCACGGGAAGGCCTCAAAGCTGTCCCAAATGCCATAATGAAAATTTTTATCGATGCAGGAGCTAATCGCTATGGTCCAAATTCATGAAAACGTAGATGCTGCCCAAAAGAATAAACAAGCGCCGACCAAAGAGGATATTGCTGTTGATGCCTCCTTGAAAAAGATTAAAAACAAATATGTTGTTCTGAGCGGGAAAGGGGGTGTCGGAAAAACCAGCACCGCTGTCAATTTGGCCATGGCCCTTGCAAAAAAAGGCTTTATGGTCGGGATTATGGATGTCGACTTGCACGGTCCTGACGTGCCGAGGATGCTCGGCTTAACGGGGATGCTTGATTTAAGTCAAAACAACAAACTGAATCCCATGCGGTATTCGGAGAACTTGAAAGTGGTATCCATTGAATCTCTGATTGCCAGCAAAGACGACGCCATCATCTGGCGGGGTCCGCTCAAATACTCTGCTATACGCCAGTTTATCGGCGAAGTGGAGTGGGGTCCTCTCGACTTTTTGATTATCGATTCGCCTCCGGGGACCGGTGATGAACCATTGACCGTCGCTCAGACCATTCGTGATGCCAAAGCCATTATTGTGACGACGCCTCAAGAGGTTTCCCTGGCGGATGTCCGAAAATCCATCAGCTTTTGCAGGACCGTGAAAATGGATATCTTGGGTCTCATTGAGAACATGAGCGGCTTTACCTGTCCGCATTGCAATAAAGTGGTGGATCTATTCGGGTCCGGCGGCGGCAAGAAAACCGCAGATTCGGCAGGCATTGAATTTTTGGGCAAAATTCCGTTTGATCCCAATATTGTGTCTTGCGGAGACAACGGCATCTCATTCCAGGAGAAATATGCCAATGCCGCGGTGACCCGGGCCTTTTTAGATCTGGCCGAAAGAGTCTCGAAGTAACCTTGGACTTCAAAAAAATAGAAAAGAGGAAAGAGGATACAGGAAGCCGCGGATAAACGCGGATAAACGCAAATATTTTGAAATAGAATAAAGCAAGAAGAGGGAAGGTAAGAAGGTTTGTATGTCACAGAGCTTCCGACCTTCTCACCTTCTTAACTTCTAAATATACGTGCGTCTATTTGCAGTTAGCTCTTTACTCTTTACTCTTTCCCGTTTCTTCACCTGGAGGTTTGATCCAGGTCCCCTGCTTTAGATAGGGAAGGGTAATCTCTTTGAGCGCTTTTTTGCTTTGGATAAAGCGGGACTTCATGCCGAGTAGCCATTCTCTGTGTTTGATCGCAGCCTCCTTACTGAGAAAAAATTCGTGACGGCTTTCGTCTATTTCAAAGGTCGGAGTTTTTGACGATAGGTTGACGGACCCGGAATTGCTGCACAGCATGCAGCGGACGTGCGTGTCGTCCATGAAGCGGAACGTATCCCCACCGCACTGGGGACAGCGTGGGCCTTTTTTTTCAGCGGTGGGTTTAAAAAGGGCCAAAGCCAGTTCAGCGGCTGTCCGCTTGTTTTCTTCATTTAAAAAAACTTCACCGGGCAGAGCCCCGTAAACTACCCGGCTGTCTTTATCATCCGCAAAAATCAATTTAATAAAATTTTGAATTGCCAGACGACTGTACCCCTCCTTACCCTCAATGCCGGCAACCGCGACACCGACTGCCGGCTTGTCCCACAGTTTCTCAATATGGGCATAAAATGACAGCCCTCTGTCGAGCAAGGTTTTTAGGGATGCATTGATACTCAGAAAATAAGTGGGTGCGGATACGATCAGCGCGTCGGCCGCCAACATGGCCTTTAAAACAATGTCTAAATCATCATCCAGAACACAGTGCTCTTTTGTGAAAAGACACTGGTAACATCCCCGGCAGGGAAGAATTTTGAAATCCTGAAGTCGCAAAAGATTCAACTCATGGGGAATGGATAGTTGATTGCTGATTTCCTTAACCATGATTTCGCAGTTGCCAAGTTTTCGCGGCGAACCGATAATGCCAAGAATTTTTTTCATAAGATCACCTCATGTGTCGCTCCTGGGATCGGATATTCGATAGACGGTTGAATACTAAACAGTCTCTTGCTATATATCAATATTTATTTTATACACAGATTAAGCGGCTCAAGGTTCAGCAACGCCAACATCCCAACTGAGGAGTTTTGCGTCTAAAAATACAGATTCCAAGCACCAAGTTACAAATAAATCACAAATTCCAGTATCCAATGACCGCAACCTTCAAGTACAAGGCATCGTTTGGATTTTCGGATTTTGGTCATTGCGATTTGTTTGAGATTTGGGATTTGATCTTTGGAATTTTAATACATTCAAGAAATTACAACAAAGCAGCCTCCATATAGGGACAATCAGCACCTTTCCCTCTGAGCCGGGATTTTTACCATGACCTCGAAAAAACCAAACCTGCGTGTGAATATCGGCGGGATAGAGATCAGCAATCCTGTGATGACGGCATCCGGCACTTTCGGATATGCAAAAGAGTATGAATCACTCGTTGATTTAAAGCGCCTCGGAGCGATCGTCGTCAAAGGATTGTCCCTTGAACCTTCCAAAGGAAACCCACCGCAAAGGATCGTCGAAACGCCTTGCGGCATGTTGAACGCCATCGGCCTTGAAAACGTCGGGCTGAAGACATTTACAGCAGAAAAAGTGCCGTTTTTAAAAAAACTCGATACGCCGGTATTTGTCAATATCTATGGCAAAAGCATTACAGAGTATGCTGAACTGGCCGCCCGCCTGGAAGACATCGATGTGGTCTCGGGCGTCGAGGTCAATATTTCGTGTCCCAATGTAAAATCCGGCGGGATTGCTTTCGGTGCTTATCCCGAATCAACGGCGGAAGTTGTGAGGGCGATCAGAAAACAGACCCAAAAACCGATGATGGTGAAACTGTCTCCCAATGTCACTGATATCACAGAGATTGCAAAAGCCGCAGCGGGGGAGGGTGCGGATTCGATTTCGTTGATCAATACTCTCGCGGGCATGGCCATCAATATTGAGACCCGCCGTCCGATGCTGGCCAATATTACCGGCGGGCTTTCAGGTCCCGCAATAAAGCCGGTGGCATTGCGCATGGTCTGGCAAGTGGTGCAAGCCGTTAACATACCGGTGATCGGCATCGGCGGCATAATAACGGCAAAGGATGCGCTGGAATTTTTGATTGTCGGCGCAACGGCTGTCCAGGTGGGCACCGCGAATTTTATCAATCCCCATGCCACCATCGATATCCTCGAGGGCATCGAGGCATTCCTGATGGAAAAAAATATTGCGGACGTCGCGGATATCATCGGCACACTCGAGATTTAGTTTACCTTTGAAAGTTCCCTAATTGCCAAAGTCAGATATAAAGACTCTACCTTGTTTGGATTTTTGAATTTTGGTTATTGGAATTTGTTTGTTATTTGGGATTTGAAATTTGCTATTTAAATGAGTTACTGAAGTGTCTTGTGAATTAACGTCTACTGAAAGGAAGACGATCGCCCAGCTCTCTGAATCAGTTCTTTACAATTGATGGCAATAAAATCCGAAGGGGCCTATCCAGCCCCTTCAAATTTTGAGTGAAGAATGAATCCCAGCTATGCGGTGGCCTTTATGGGGTTGGCCTTCAGATATTCAAGGCGGTTGAGACCGTTGATGTAAGCCTTCACACTGGCAGTGATGATGTCCGGGTCCGCGCCGCGGCCGAGTGCAACCAAGCCGTTTTCTTTCAACCGTACCGTAACCTCGCCCTGGGCGTCCGTGCCGCTGGTAATGGCGCTGATAGAAAATCTCATGAGTTCGGATTCAGTTCCCGTCAGTTTGGCAATACAGTCATACGCCGCATCGATGGGGCCGTTTCCGTATCCTGTGCCCTGAGACGACCTCCCATTGATTAAGAGTTTGACCGTTGCCATGGGAATGACGGTCGTACCGCTGATGACATGAAGATATTCCAACTGGAAAATGTCCGCGGTCCTTAAGATGCCTTCCGTAATAATGACTTCCAAATCCTCGTCAACAACGTGTTTCTTCTTATCGGCCAGTTCCTTGAATTTTTTAAAAACAAGCTTCAATTCGTCGTCGGAAAGATCGTACCCCATTTCCTTCAAGTGAGAGCGAAGCGCATGTCTCCCGGAGTGTTTTCCCAGAATCAACTTGCTGGCGCTGAGCCCGACGGTGTCGGGTTTCATGATCTCGTATGTCATGGGATTTTTCAGAACGCCGTCCTGATGAATTCCCGCCTCGTGTGCAAATGCATTGGCGCCCACAATGGCTTTGTTGGGCTGGATAATAATACCGGTGATCATGCTGACCAGCCGGCTGGTGGGATAAATCTGCTCTGTCCGGATGTTGGATGAAAATGGCAGATAATTGGGCCTGGTATGAAGTGACATAACGACTTCTTCCAGAGAGGTGTTTCCCGCGCGTTCGCCGATGCCGTTGATGGTGACTTCCGCTTGTCTTGCGCCGTTGTTGATGGCGGCAAGGGTATTGGCGGTGGCCAGCCCCAGATCATTGTGGCAATGAACGCTGACGACGGCATTGTGGATGTTGGGCGTATGCTCTATGACATATTTCACCAGATCTGCGAATTCCATGGGGATGGCATATCCCACGGTATCCGGGATATTGATGGTCGTTGCACCGGCCCCAATGGCGGCTTCAAACACTTTGCAGAGAAAATCCCGGTCGCTTCGAGATGCATCTTCTGCGGAAAACTCAATATTGTCTGTAAAGCTTTTGGCATATTTTACGGATTCTGAAGCGGTTTTGAGAACCTGTTCCCGGGTCATATTGAGTTTGTAGTGCATATGGATGTCTGATGTCGCCAGGAATGTGTGAATCCTCGGTTTTTCGGCATGTTGAATGGCGCCCCAGGCCCGGTCGATATCGTTTTTGGAGGTTCGCGCCAGGGCGGCGACTTCCGTTTTTTTAAGTTTTCCGGCAATCTTGGATACCGCATCAAAATCTCCTTCGGAGGCGGCCGGGAACCCGGCCTCCAGCACATCGACGCCAAGCTTTTCCAATTGTGTGGCCAGTCGAAGCTTTTCCGCGGCGTTCATGCTGGCGCCGGGAGATTGCTCGCCGTCTCTTAGCGTTGTGTCAAAAATAATGACTCGTTCTTCCATGGTTTTGCTCCTGTTCGTGGATATTCAGTTGATAATAAATTTGTATTTTTTTAACAACGGGCAAAATGCGAACGAGCATCGGCCGCAGGACAGAATAGAAAAAATGTCCTGCGGCGTTGATTTCCTCTCTTTTTTTCAAAATTTTATACCTTTCCCATTGCAAGTTTATATTGGAAGCTGTCGGCAAGGGCTTGCCAGCTGGCTTCAATAATATCTTCGGAAACACCGATGGTGCTCCAGATATGATCATGATCCCGAGATTCGATGAACACGCGGACCCTTGCGGCGGTTCCCTGACGCCCGTCAATGACGCGGACTTTAAAATCGATCAGGCGCATGGCATCCAGATCCGGATAGAATTTGTCAAGCGCCTTGCGCAGGGCGTTATCCAGGGCGCTCACCGGGCCATCACCTTCAGCGGCCGTGATTTCATCCTGTCCTCTTACCGATATCTTGATGGTGGCATGGGCCGAGCAGGGCCGGTCGGCATCTTTTTCTATGGTCACCCGGAAAGATTTTAAATCAAACAGCGGCTCAAACTGTTCGGTAAATTTCTCGAGCAGAATTTTAAACGACCCGTTCGCCGTATCAAACTGGTATCCTTCCTGCTCCATTTTTTTTATTTCAGTGACAATTTTACGGCTGTCGCAGCCGTTGTTGCCCAGCTCGATCCCAAGTTCTTTGGCTTTGTATTCGATATTGCTTTTTCCGGAAAGATCCGAAACCAGCACGCGACGCCGGTTTCCGACAAGCGCCGGTGTCATATGCTCATAGGCTTTTGAGACTTTCATGATGGCGCTGACATGAATTCCGCCTTTGTGAGCAAAGGCGCTTTCTCCGACAAACGGACGGGTCTTCAAAGGAATCATATTGGCGGTTTCGCTGACAAACCGTGAAAGCGATCTGAGTTTTTCCATATTTTCAGCTGAAACACACGGCCGGTTCATCTTAAATTGGAGAATGGGCATGATTGAGGTCAAGTCGGCGTTTCCACATCTTTCTCCATATCCATTAATGGTTCCTTGAACCATTACGGCACCTGATTGAACGGCTTGAATGGTGTTGGCCACCGCCAAACCGCTGTCATTGTGCGTATGAATTCCGATCTTGACCGGCAACGAATCCTTATTCGCGTGGTATTCCGTTAAGACCCCTTTTTGCACCGTTTCAATGATTGATTTGATTTCAGCGGGAAGGGTCCCGCCGTTAGTGTCGCACAGCACAATAAATTCGGCGCCGGCATTCATTGCGGCAATGAGGGTTTTTAATGCATAGTCCGGATTCGCCTTATAACCGTCAAAAAAGTGTTCGGCATCATAGATAACTTCCCGATCCGCAGTTTTTAGATATTCGACAGATTCACCGATCATGGCCAGGTTCTCTTCAAGCGTATTGCTCATGACCTTTTCAACATGTAAATCCCATGTTTTTCCGAAGATGGTTACCGAAGGGGTTTTGGCTTTCAGCAGTGCTTTTAAATTCGGATCATCAGAAGGATCGATACGGGGTTTTCGCGTAGAGCCGAATGCCGTTATGCGAGCGTTTTCAAATTTAGTCTTCTGTGCCAGGTCGAAAAATTCCATATCTCTGGGATTCGAGCCCGGCCAACCCCCTTCAATATAATGGATGCCGAAGTCGTCCAGTCTTTTTGAGATCTGGATTTTTTCCTTGGCGCTGAAACTGATGTTTTCCCCTTGCGTTCCGTCTCTCAAGGTGGTGTCATACAGCAATATCGGTTCCATATATTGTCTCCCAAAATAGCGTGAGCTAAAGTGTCTAAAGTTGAGGTAGCGCTAATGCGCTGTCATTAAAATATAATTGGCCAAATAATTCCTTAATTTTGGCTCACTTTAGACACTTTAAACTTAAGATGTTGTTACCTGTTTTCAGGTCTCAAAGCCCGTACCGCGGCGCCGGCGCGCCACATTTCAGAGTTTTTGATCTCATCGAGTTCTTTTTGAAGCTTTTCGCGGTAGTCCGGAGTGCTGTTGGCTTCCAAGACTCTTTTGGTTTCCACCCCGGACACCACTTTTTCATAGAGTTCGTCAAATAGCGGAACCACCGCATCACGAAACTTTGGCTTCCAGTCCAGGGCGCCACGCTGGGCAGTGGTACTGCAGTTTGCATACATCCAGTCCATACCGTTTTGCGCTACGAGGCGAATCAGGCTCTGGGTCAGTTCTTCAACAGTTTCGTTAAAGGCTTCGCTTGGCGTATGGCCGTGCTTTCGCAAAAGGTTGTATTGAGCCTCCATCACACCGGCCAGGCACCCCATCAAAACTCCCCTTTCCCCCGTGAGATCGCTGTAAACTTCATTTTGGAAAGTGGTGGGGAACAGATAGCCAGAACCGATGGCGATTCCCAGTGCCAAAGTTCTTTCTTTGGCGCGTCCGGTGTAGTCTTTAAATATCGCAAAACTCGAGTTGATCCCACTGCCGTCCAGAAAGTTGGTTCGAACGGTTCGGCCGGATCCTTTTGGAGCCACCAGGATCACATCGATGTTTTCAGGGGGAACGATGCCGGTCTGCTCTTTATAAACAATCGAGAAGCCGTGAGAAAAATAGAGCGCGTCTCCATCGCCGAGGCATTTTTTGATGGTCGGCCAGGCAGCCACCTGACCGGCGTCTGAAAGCAGAAATTGAATAACGGTTCCTTTTCGGGCCGCTTCTTCAAGGGGATAAAGGGTTTTACCGGGAATAAAACCGTCTTCAACGGCATGGTCCCAGGACTTGCTGTTTTCGCGCTGGCCGACGATGACATTGATACCGTTGTCTTTCATGTTCAGCGCCTGTCCCGGACCCTGAACACCATATCCGAGGACGGCGACGGTTTCGTTTTTGAGGACTTCCTTGGCTTTTCCCAGAGGAAATTCATCAGATGTAATCACTTCTTCTTCTATTCCGCCAAAATTAATTTTGGACATGTCGTTCTCCTTTTATTTCGAATTTCTGAAAAGAGCTATCATTCCCGTCCGGGCGATCTCCTTGATTCCGATGGGTTTTAACAGGTTTAAAATTGCCTGCATTTTTTCCTCGTCACCCGTGACCTCGATGGTGTAGTGCTCGGGGCTGACGTCAACCACTTTGCACCTGAAAATATCCACTGTTCTCAGGATTTCGGCACGATGTTCCGATTTCGCGACCACCTTTATGAGGGCCATCTCCCTTTTGACATATTCCTTTCCGGTGAGATCGTGAACCTTGATCACATTGATGAGTTTGTTCAGTTGTTTTTCGATTTGTTCAATGACCGGAGGGTTCCCATTCGTGACCAATGTCACTCTCGATACCTGCGGGTCCATGGTTTCCGCAACGCACAGGCTTTCAATGTTAAATCCTCTTCCACTGAACAATCCTGAGATTCTTGAAAGAACACCGGGCTCATTATCCACCAGAATTGAAAGTATATGTTTTTCTTCTATCATGGCTTTTATCCTTTTCTTTGGCAGCAGCGTTGAATAATTTAAACGAGAAGCATTTCGGTCACCGGCGCGCCGGCAGGAACCATCGGGTAAACGCACTCTTCCCTGTCGACCCTGAAATCCATGATTACCGGATTTTTCGAAGCAAGTCCTTTTTTCAAAACTGTTTCGACTTCTTCGGGCTTAGTGGCTCTTAAGCCCTCTGCGCCGTAAGCTTCGGCAAGCTTGACGAAATCCGGCGCGCAATCCAGACAGGTAGCGGCATAACATTTATTGAAGAAAAGCTGCTGCCATTGTCTGACCATGCCCAGATATCCGTTGTTGAGAATGACAATTTTTATGGGAAGACCGCATTGGACTGCAGTGGTCATTTCCTGGATGTTCATCTGGATACTGCCGTCGCCTGCAACATCGACCACGAGCTTGTCCGGACGGGCGAGCTGTGCGCCGATGGCTGCCGGCAAGCCAAACCCCATGCAACCCAGGCCGCCGGAGGTAATAAAATGGTTGGGTTGATCAAAATGGTAATACTGTGCCGCCCACATTTGATTTTGACCCACTTCAGTGGTGATAATGGCTTTGCCTTTGGTTAGTTTATAGAGCGTTTCTACGACATATTGGGGTTTGATGGTGTCTTTCTGTTTATAGGCGAGGGGCTGAGTGTCTATCCAGCGTTGAATCTGATCGAACCATTTCTTCCGTTTTTTCTTCAAATTTCCCAGGTCTTCCTTATTCAACAGTTGGTTCAGTTTGGCCAGGGTGATTTTACAGTCTCCGACAACAGGAGCGGTAACCGGGATGTTTTTGCGGATGGATGTTGGATCGATATCAATATGAACAATTTGGGCATTGGCTGCAAAAGCATCTGTTTTTCCGGTAACACGGTCGTCAAATCGAACTCCGATGCCCATCAGCAGGTCACACTCACCGGTGCACATGTTGGCACGATACGTTCCATGCATGCCGATCATACCGAGCCAGAGAGGGTCTGTTCCCGGGAACCCGCCGAGACCCATCAGGGAGGTGGTCACGGGGATCTGGGTTTTGCGGGCAAGCTCGGTCAACTCCTTGGCAGCTCCCGAAAGAATGACGCCGCCGCCGGCGAAGATCATGGGTTTGTTTGCATTTTTAATCAATTCAACGACTTTATGAAGCTGTTTTACATTGGGGCTGTATGTTGGATTATAGGACTTTAGATTGACTTTCTTAACCGGCTTGTAGTCAACGGCAATCGAGCCGACATTCTTCGGGATATCCACCAGAACAGGTCCCGGCCGGCCCGATTTTGCGATCATGAAAGCTTCCTTGATAATTCTCGCAAGATCCTCGGTTCGTTTAACAAGATAGTTGTGTTTGGTGCACGGGCGCGTAATCCCCACAGTGTCGACTTCCTGAAAAGCGTCGTTGCCGATAAGATGTGTCGGAACCTGACCGGTAAATATAACGACAGGAATGGAATCCATGTATGCGGATGCAATGCCGCTGACGGTGTTGGTCGCACCGGGTCCGGAGGTTACCAGGCACACGCCCACCCGACTGCCGGCCCTGGCATAACCGTCGGCAGCATGGACGGCACAGGCCTCTTGACGAACAAGAATATGGCGGATGTCTGATTTTTCAAGTTCGTCATAGATGTCGATGACAGCGCCACCCGGATATCCAAAAATCGTATCGACCCCCTCTTCTTTTAAGATCTTCATCATAATTTGTGCGCCTGTGAGTTTCATGTTTCTTCCTTCCTTTTTTCTATTAAACGTTAATCTCCGCCGCAAAGAGCTGTTTTACCGAACGACCGCCCCCTCACTGGCAGATGAAACCATTTTTGCATACCGGGCCATGTACCCATGGGTTATTTTGGGTGCCGGGGGAGACCATTTGGACAGCCGGTTCTCAATTTCGCTGTCCGGTACTTTGAGGGTCAATGTTTTGGCCGGGATGTCGATGGCAATCAAATCACCGTCCTTAACGATGGCAATGGGCCCTTTTTGCATGGCTTCCGGTGATATATGCCCGATGGCCGCGCCCCGCGTCCCGCCTGAAAAACGGCCGTCCGTTACCAGCGCTACATGCGCGTCCAGTTTCATGCCGGCGATGGCTGACGTTGGTGTCAGCATTTCCCGCATACCCGGGCCGCCCATGGGGCCCTCATACCGAATTACGATAACATCGCCTTTTTTTATTTTGCCGCCCATGATGGCTTGGGTGGCTTGTTCCTCGGAATCAAATACCCGGGCCGGGCCTTCATGACGCAGCATATCATCCGAAACAGCAGACTGTTTTACCACGCCGCCTTCAGGGGCAAGGTTTCCGAAAAGAACCGCGAGGCCGCCTTCTTGATGGTATGGATTGGTGGTGGATCGAATCACCGTGCTATCCATGATACTTGAGTGTTTTATATTTTCTTCCACAGTTTTGCCGGTGACGGTGAGGCAGTCTGTTTTAATGCGGCCGGTGCCGGACAGTTCTTTCATAAGCGCCTGGATGCCGCCTGCCCGGTTCAGGTCTTCAAGATGATGCGGTCCGGCGGGACTTAGGGAGCACAGATGGGGCGTGGTTTTACTGATCTCGTTGATCTGATCGAGATTGATAGATACGGTTGCTTCCCTTGCCAGGGCAGGGAGGTGAAGCACGGTGTTGGTGGAACATCCAAGGGCCATATCCACGACCAGGGCATTGTGAAAGGCTCGTTCGGTCATAATTTTTGACGGCGTGATACCTTTTTCCAAAAGCTCGATGATTTTCATGCCCGCTTTCTTGGCCAGGCGGATGCGAGCGGACATGACCGCGGGGATGGTACCATTTCCCGGAAGACCCATGCCAACAGCTTCGGTCAGACAGTTCATGGAATTTGCCGTGAACATGCCGGCACAGGACCCGCAGGTGGGGCAGGCGGCGTCTTCGATCCGGCAAAGTTGATCTTCGGTCATATTGCCCGAGAGTACGGCACCCACGGATTCAAACACCGTAATCAAATCGATCTTGTCGGCGCCGGTTTTTTCAGGATGTTTACCGGCCAGCATGGGTCCGCCGCTGATGACAATGGCCGGCAGATCGAGACGGGCCGCCGCCATCAGCATTCCGGGAATGATCTTATCGCAGTTGGGAACCAGAACCAGGGCATCAAATGCATGGGCGATGGCCATAACCTCGATGGAGTCGGCGATGAGCTCGCGGCTTGCAAGGGAATATTTCATGCCTTCATGATTCATGGCAATGCCGTCACAAACGCCAATGACGCCGAACTCGATGGGAGTTCCACCCGCCATATAGATCCCTGCCTTGACGGCTTCGACAATTTTGTCCAGATGAATATGGCCGGGGATCACCGCATTGGCGGAATTGGCGATACCGATGAGCGGTCTGTTGATTTCGGCATCGGTGTATCCCATGGCTTTAAATAATGAGCGGTGGGGCGCCCGCTCCACTCCTTTTTTAACCAGGTCGCTTTTCATAGGCTCTCTCCTTAAAAAAAAAACCGTTATCAGCTTTCAGGGCTGATAACGGTTTTTGTTTTTTTGGCTTGGTCGGAAAATCAGGCCATTATCAACCCCTTGCCTCGCAGCAGATAAGGACATCTACTACGAGGATAATAATAAGGCTAATAAGGTTGTTAATGGCTAAAATATTTTTCATCCTGTCCTGCTCATTTCCTTGAGAATCCCCTATTTAACTGGTTCTATAGGCCTTGTCAAGCTTTTTCTTGTCTTTAACCTGAATTTTGAATGGGCTCCCGGAACCAAGGCTGAGTGCCGGCTGAAGGATCCCTCTTTCTTGATTGGATGCCGCTGCGGTTTAATCCAAACCCATAGCAAAAATTTCCCTGTAGTCAAAAGATTCCCTATCCACAAATTTGTGCGTCGTCTCAGATATAAACCTCTCTTAAAAACACCGTGGAACCTCCAATACGTCTATAAATAAGTAATTAACATGACAAGTGATGATTTTTATGTTACCAGGCACTTATGCCTATGTTAGTGTCCATCCATAAATGAGGATTTTTGTTCAAGATCAAGGCATGCGAAAAAAATAACCACAGGC
>JBAUWG010000275.1:0-3547 GCA_049583675.1 Desulfobacterales bacterium
GCACGGCAGAGCGATTATGGGGTCGAACAAACGACCGCTTAAATCATTAAGCGATACATTAAAAGGCAAGCAGGGCCGTTTCAGACAGAACCTGCTGGGTAAAAGGGTCGACTATTCCGGTCGTACCGTCATTACCATTGGGCCGAATCTCAGACTGCACCAGTGCGGCCTTCCGAAGAAAATGGCGCTGGAAATGTTCAAACCGTTTGTTTATTATCGGCTGGAACAAAAAGGGCTTGTGTCCACCGTAAAAAGCGCTAAAAAGATGGTGGAACGCGAAGTGCCTGAAGTTTGGGATACGCTGGATGAAGTGGTTAGAGAATATCCGGTACTCTTAAACCGTGCGCCAACCCTTCATAGATTGGGCATTCAAGCTTTTGAACCGATTCTCATCGAGGGAAAAGCCATTCAACTTCATCCACTGGTTTGCACGGCATTCAATGCAGACTTCGACGGCGATCAGATGGCGGTTCATATCCCATTGTCCGTGGAGGCTCAGATAGAGGCAAGGGTATTGATGCTGTCTTCCAACAATATCCTGTCTCCTGCAAACGGCAGCCCGATTATCGTACCGAGTCAGGACATCGTTCTCGGCATATATTATATGACCCGAGGCGTAACCGGATCAAAAGGCGAAGGCAAAATATTTTCAAATCCGGAAGAGGTTCGCAGTGCATACGATGCGAAAGCCGCAGATCTTCATGCCAAAATCATGGTTCGTATCGACGGTGAACGATATAACACCACCGTGGGGCGCATCCTTTTATGGGAAATCATACCCAAAGATAACATTATGTTGATGCGTCATATCAAGTTTATTGACAAAGATGAGGCAACAACCGTTTATGACAAGATAAATTCCGGTGAAGATTTTGTCGAAATGGTGGCGCAATATTCCAAAGGACTTGATCGGGAAAATCAGGGGCTTATCGGTTTATTCCGAAAAGACGAATTTAGACGGGTTTTCAGTGTTTCGGATGACGACACGGACAGCGTCTTTGCGCTGGATAAGGATGAAACAAGCCACGTCATTTTCGCCGATGACGCCTACCATATTTTTCAGATTGTCAACAAGCGGCCCGAAATACCGTTTACGATGATCAACACTGTCAAAGACAAAAAGACCCTGAGCGAACTTGTGGATTATGCCTATCGGAACCTGGGTCCCAAAGCCACGGTCATCCTGTCGGACCGCTTAAAAAACATCGGATATCAATACTCCACCGAAGGGGGACTTTCTATTTCCATTGACGCCATGATTATTCCGGCAGCCAAGTGGGATATCCTGAACCAGGCTGAAAAACAGGCCGAAAAAATCGGCCGGCAGTATACTGAGGGGCTTATTACTCAGGGTGAAAAGTATAATAAGGTCGTCGATATATGGGCAAAGGCAACCGATGATGTTGCCGATGAAATGATGAAAGCCATGCGGATTGCCCCGGTGACCGATAGCGAGGGCAACCCTGTTCTGGATGAAGAAGGTAGTCCCGTCGTGGAAGAAAGTTTCAACCCGATCTATATGATGGCCGACTCCGGCGCCAGAGGCAGCAAGGACCAAATGCGTCAGCTTGCCGGCATGAGAGGCCTGATGGCGAAACCTTCCGGTGAAATCATTGAAACACCCATCAGCGCTAATTTTAGAGAAGGACTTTCCGTGCTTCAATATTTCATATCAACCCACGGCGCAAGGAAAGGTCTTGCTGATACAGCGCTCAAAACCGCCAATTCAGGATATCTTACACGAAGGCTTGCCGATGTCGCCCAAGACTGTATTGTACTTGAGGAAGACTGCGGGACGATGATCGGAGTGGAAGTCGAACCCCTGATGGAAGGCGGCGAAGTGATTCAGCGTCTTGAAGAAAGAATTTTAGGACGTGTTGCCATAGAAGACATTCATGATCCTTTTACGGATGAAGTGATCGTTAAGGCCGGTGAAGACCTGGATGAAGAGGCCGTAAGGGCCGTTGAGCAGGCCGGACTTACCAAAGTGAAAATCAGGTCTGTTTTGACGTGTAGAAGTAAAAGCGGCGTTTGTGCCAAGTGCTACGGCCGAGATCTTGCCCATGGCGCAAAGGTTGAAATGGGACAGGCGGTGGGCATTCTTGCCGCCCAATCGATCGGCGAACCCGGCACCCAGTTGACCATGCGGACATTCCATATCGGCGGAACCGCGAGCAGAAGGGTTGAACAGGCGGATATCCGGGCCAGGGTGGACGGCACGGTTAAATTCGTAAATATCAATGTGGTCCAAAAAGACAGACATCGATTTGTGGTCATGAACCGCAGGGGTGGCGAGATATCCATTATCGGCGAAACCGGTCGAGAGAGAGAACGCTTTCCAGTCATTTACGGTGCTCATATAGGGGTCAAAGACGGCACTAAGGTTAAAGCCGGAGATCTTTTGGTGACGTGGGATCCGTTTACAACACCCATCATTTCGGAAGTTGACGGTACCGTTAAATTTGGTGATATCACAGCGGGTAAAACCATGCAGGAAAAAGTCGATCCTGTTACCGGGAAATCGAGCCGAACGATCATAGAATCCAAAAGCGGTGAGGAGCGTCCAAGGATATCCGTTAAGGACAAGGATGGGAAAACAGCCATCTTGCCGGGATCTTCACAATTTGCCCGATATTTGTTGCCCATAAATGCCATTTTATTGGTTGAAGAAGGCGATAATGTTAATGCCGGAGATGTTATTGCCAAGCTGCCGAGAGCGACTACCAAGACAAAAGATATTACCGGTGGTCTGCCACGGGTGGCGGAGCTTTTTGAGGTTCGAAAACCAAAAGAAACCGCTGTGTTGAGTGAGATCGACGGTTATGTGTCAATATCGAAGGCAAGCAAGAAAGGCAAACAGAAAATTACGGTTACACCGGTAGATGTCGGTGAAAAGAAAGAATATTTGATCACGCGGGGCAAACATATCAATGTTTACGAAGGGGATTACATCAGGGCGGGTGAAGCGCTGATCAACGGTTCTTCCATCCCCCAAGACATATTGAATATCAAAGGTGAAATTGCGTTGGCCCGGTATCTAGTGGATGAGGTTCAGGAGGTTTACCGTTTGCAAGGTGTTCGAATAAACGATAAACATATTGAAGTTATCGTAAGACAGATGATGCGACGTGTTAAAGTTCTTGATGCGGGAGATACGGATTTTATTCTTGAAGAACAGGTAGATCGGGTCCAATTTGAAGAAGCGAATCAGGCCGTTATCAAAAAAGGGAAGAAACCCGCGGTTGCCGGACCTCTTATCCTGGGCATTACCAAGGCGTCTCTTTCGACGGAAAGTTTTATATCCGCCGCTTCATTCCAGGAAACTACCAAAGTGCTCACCGACGCTGCTATTGCCGCAAAGGAGGATCATCTGGCAGGGCTCAAGGAAAACGTTATTATGGGAAGGCTCATGCCCGCCGGAACCGGTCTTTTTAAGTATAAAGAATTGGATATTGTTTCGAATTAATAAAAAGGCTTGACAAATTAGCCTTTACGATTAATAGTAACGATTTTGCCAAGACTGGATTTGCCTTATTAAGCTATAAAG
>JBAUWG010000276.1:0-3973 GCA_049583675.1 Desulfobacterales bacterium
AGATAAAACGAATCGATGCCCCTTGCTAAAAAAAACAGGCCTGTATTTATTCTTTTGGTCATTGGCTATCTATTCTTTTTATCCTGCAGTGTGCTTAAAACTACTTACAAAGTCACGAAGGGAACCGTAGAGACCACGTATAAGGTTGCAAAAGGAACGGTTAAAACAACCTATAAGGTGACTAAGTTTGCCGGGAAAACCGTTTATCAAATCGGAAAATATACCTTTATCGTTATTATGGCGCCATTGAGCTGGCCGCTGATGCATGAAGACATCGATTCCATCGATGATTTGCCGCCAAAAGAGGCGATTCGGCAAGGTCGCGTCAAAGCGTCTCCTTATGTGGTCAGGGGCAAACGGTATGTCCCCATGTCCGTAGAACAGGCCCGTAAATATCGGCAAAAAGGGATCGCGTCCTGGTACGGATATGAGACACTCCGCCAAAAAGGGGGGCACATGACGGCCAACGGTGAAGTATTTAATCCCAACGGCTTGAATGCAGCGCATAAATATTTGCCGCTGCCCACCTACGTTCGCGTGACAAATCTTGAAAACCATCGGAATATCATCGTTCGGGTCAATGACCGGGGGCCTTTTGTGCAAGGCCGTATTATCGATCTTTCCGCAGGCGCAGCCAAGAAGCTCGGTTTTTACAAAACGGGAACGGCAAAGGTATTGGTGGAAGCCATTCAGCTTGAAGGTTAGTCCAGAGCCACTTCGCAATCTTTTTTATTTAAATATCATTTGGGGACTTCCCGGTATTTACTGTGAATCGCCGGCCCTCATTTTTTATCGGTTGTTTATATGATTATTTTTTGTTAAAAATAAATTTTGGATTCATCCGGATTCCAATGGCAACGTATCGGTTTTATTGACTAAATCTTTGATGGTGTGCGCCATGTTTGTCTTTTGCCGTCGCTTTATATGCACTGGATATCGAAAATTTTTTTCGCTTGCGCTACCGCTTTTTCCATGGATAAGCGTTTTTCTATTGTCCGGATGTTCTTTATTTATTTCTTCCGCATCGGTCGATATGACCCAAAATTTATCCCGCGCTATTTCGAATAACGACGATCTCGCCACCGTAAAAGACGGAGCCCCCGCATACCTGTTGATGGTCGACAGTCTGCTGTATCAAGATCCGAACAATGAATCCCTGCTTCGCGGGGCCGCAAATATCTACACGGTATATACCGATGTTTTTGTTGAAGACAAGGAAAGGGCAGGGAAACTCACCGATAAAGCATTGGATTATGCTTTTCGAGCCCTCTGCGTCCGCAGGCCCGTGACCTGCCGGTTTCGAACCAAACGTTTTAAGGAATTTAAGCATTCGCTTTTGCTGTTGACGAAAAATGATGTTCCGGACTTGTTTACCCTGGGGTCAGCGTGGGCCGCATGGATTCAGACCCATCGCGAAGATTGGAATGCCGTGGCGGAAATCTCAAGGGTGGAAGCCATTATGCAGCGCGTTGTCGAACTGGACGAATACTATCAGGATGGCGCGGCGCATCTGTATCTTGGGGTGTTGGCGACATTCATTCCACCGGCATTGGGCGGCAAGCCTGAGGTGGGACGACGGCATTTCCAGCGCGCCCTGGAGATTTCCAAGAACAAGAATTTGATGGTGAAGGTCATGTATGCCCAGTATTACGCCCGTCTGATCTTTGATCGAAAACTGCATGACCGCCTGCTCCACGAGGTGCTTGATGCTCAAACGCATGTCCCGGGATATACGCTTTTGAACACCCTTGCCCATAAACGGGCTCGGGAACTGCTGAAGAGTGGGGAGGATTATTTTTAATATCTTGTAGAAATCCTGGTCCTTTGAGCCGAGTCAGAGTTTAATGGTTCTGCCTTGTTGATTTTTGTCAAAAAATACATATTTCAAGCACCAATTTACAAATAAATCTCAAATTCCAATATCCAATGACCAAAACCTTTAAAGACGCAACATTGTTTGGATTTTCGAATTTTGGTCATTGAGATTTGTTTGATATTTGGGATTTGATATTTGGAATTTCAATGAGTCAAAGGACCTTCAATAAAACAAATCTCCTCTGGGGATAACCAATGTCTGGCCCTCTGGGCCAGGATTTTTGCTTAGAAAATATTATAAAAGGGGCTTTCACGATGATTCGAATTTTAGCGTTTATACTCATTGTTATGTGGACCGGTCAGGCCCAGGCGATTCATATTAAAATTGCGACACTTTCACCGGAAGGATCTGTCTGGATGGAAAAAATGCGCCAAGGCGCTGCAGAGCTGGCCCGAAAAACCAACAATCGGGTTCTGATAAAGTACTATCCGGGCGGGGTTATGGGGGATGACAAGGCGGTGCTGCGCAAGATTCGCATCGGACAGCTCCAGGGCGGCGCCTTTGTCAGCGGGAGCTTATCCGGGATATACCCCGACAATCAGATTTACAGTTTGCCGCTGTTTTTCAGATCTTTCAAGGAGATCAGTTATGTTCGAAAACACCTGGACCATCGTATCATGGAAGGATTTGAAAAGAATGGAATGGTCATTTTCGGAATCGCCGAAGGCGGTTTTGCTTATGTCATGTCTACGGTTCCCATCAGAACCGTAGAAGACATGCGCCATCAGAAAGTTTGGATCCCGGATAATGATTCGATGATTCTGGAGACGGTCAAAGCATTTGATATTTCACCGATCCCGTTGTCTATCGCCGATGTTCGAGCAGGCCTTCAAACCGGACTGATCAATACGGTGACCACTCCTCCCATCGGTGCCCTGGCACTGCAGTGGCATACGCAGATTAAGTATTTGATGGATGAGCCCTTTCTATATATTTATGGGGTTCTGGCCATCGATCGCCAAGCATTTGAACGAATATCTCCCGGTGATCAAAAAATCTTTCGAGATATTATGGGAAACGTCTTTGAAGCACTCGATCGACGCAACCGGGAAGACAACATAAAAGCCATGCAAACATTGCGTAAGCAGGGTATTGAGTTTATCACGCCGTCTCCCGAAGCGCTTGATCTATGGTTCAAAGATGCTTCAGAAGTGCCGAAACGGCTGATTAAAAGCCACAGATTATCCCAGGAGATGCTTGATACGCTGAATCGTCTTATCAAGGAGTATCGTTTCAAGGAGTCCGGCGCCAATGGATGAGCAGCCCCGTAGATCCTTTTTAGAGCGTTCTCAGAAGATCATAGAGCAAGTGGAAGATTCGATTCTGGTAGGTTTGCTTCTGTTAATGATCGTCATGGCGGTTCTCCAAATACTGCTTCGCGACCTGTTCGCACAAGGAATCGTCTGGAGTGATATTCTGGTGCGCATACTCGTGCTGTGGGTTGGACTCGTAGGAGCGATGGTTGCGAGCCGGCAGGGCAGACATATCAACATTGACATCATGGATCGCTACCTGTCGGAACGCGCGAAAATTGTGGCCAAATTTGTTGTGGAATTCTTTACCGCTATGATTTGCTTCATCGCGGCTTATTACAGCCTGCGATTCGTGCAGATGGAGTTTTTCGTTGGCGGGAAAGCTTTTGCAAAAATTCCGTCATGGCTGTGCGAATCCATCATGCCCCTTGCATTTATGGTCATGGCGGTTCGCTACCTCTTGCTATCCGTTAATAACTTCAAAAAAATCATAGAATCCAAGCCGTGATCCCGTATATTTTTGCTCTGATATTGATTCTTCTTACCATCTTCGGCACGCCGCTGTTTGCCGTCATTCTGGCGGTTGCGATGCTTGGATTTCATTACCAGGGTGTTAACCTGTCGGTCATCGCCATTGAAATGTATCGAATTGCCGATACACCGGTTTTGCTGGCGCTGCCTCTGTTTACGTTTGCCGGGTATGTGCTCGCCGAAAGCCGGACATCTCACCGTCTGGTTCGACTCACCAAGGCATTTATCGGAAGCATGCCGGGTGGCCTGGCCGTTGTCGCTTTTATTGCCTGCGCCTTTTTTACTGCGTTTACCGGTGCATCCGGGGTGACCA
>JBAUWG010000277.1:0-1559 GCA_049583675.1 Desulfobacterales bacterium
GGCGGCAATCAGATGGGGCCGATGGATAAGGCCCAGGCGATGGCCCAGGCCCAAAAAAATCCCAAGGCCCAAAATTCGAATATCCAATCCCGCCATAGGCGGGACTCGTCATTAAAAGTTTTGGTCTTGAATATTTGAATTCGAGATTTATTTGGGATTTGGTGCTTGGAATTTGTGATTTTAGGCACAAAATTCTAAGGCCATCTATCTCTTACCTGGCCACAGGGCCAGGGTTTCTACACTGTACTAAACGCCAACCAGCGGAAAAACCTTCTGTTTGATCGTGGCGACCACAGATTCAGCCAGCTGACGGGCATGCCCGGAGACACCAGCGTCAATTTTTCGAGGAGGATCCGACAGCGTGGTGATGTTTCCCAGCGCCATCCGGTGTGCGTTGACAAAGGCTTCCGGCAAGGCATCGGGAATGTCCGCTTCTTTCATGACGGCCCAGGCCCGGGTCCAGGCCCGGGCAACGTTCATGATATTGTACCCGCCGCCGCCCAAAGCTACCCATTTTCGATTCCAGGATTTTATTTCCCGAATCAGCTCAAAGAAACCGTTGGCGGTCAGGTCGAGGGCGGCCAGGGGATCCGTGCTGAGAGTGTCCGCCCCGAGCTGCGTCATGAGTATATCGGGATCAAATGCACGAACAAGGGGCGGCACCACCTCCATAAAAGCCCAGAGATAAACATCATCTCCGGTTCCGGGTGCCAGCGGGACATTGACCGCATAACCACGGCCCGGTCCCTCCCCCATTTCATCCGGAAATCCGGTACCGGGGAAAAGTGTATGACCGTGCTGATGAAGCGAAATGGTCAGCACTTGATCCGTAAGATAAAATGCATCCTGAACCCCGTCGCCATGGTGAACATCGATGTCCAGATACACCACGCGCAATCCATCTTCGATCATCCGGGCAATGCCGATGGCAGGATCATTCAGATAGCAGAATCCGGACGCCCTGCTGCGCATGGCATGGTGCAACCCCCCCGCGATATTAAAGGCGATCTGCCGGCCGTTTTCTCTAACCTGCCGAATGCTTTCCAGTGTTGCGCCGGTCACCATTAAGGACCAGTCGTATACACCGGAAAAAACCGGATTGTCACCGCTGCCCAATCCGTATTCCCAGGCTTTTGGAGGCGTTTGGCCGCTATTGGCGGCCTTGAGGATATCGAGATATTCTTGAGAATGGATGCGAAGCAAGTCCTGCTCATCAGCCATTTGGGATTCGATCCAGGGAACATCCGACGGCCGACACAATCCATATGCCTTGATCAGGTCCATCGTCAGTTGCAGCCGCTCCACTTTCAATGGATGATACGACCCGTAACTGTGACGCCCGAACGCTTTATTAAAGACCAGAACCGCTTTTTCACGCTCCTCCACGACGCCCTCCTTCAATTTAACAGGAATTAGGAAAGAGAAAAGAGGAAAGAGGTTCAGGGTTGTAAGGCATAGGACATGGGGCATAGAGATAGAAGGTAAGAAGGTGTGAAGATCAGAAGGTTAGTTTTTTCTCATCTTCTCACCTTCTTATCTTCTGACCTTCTGCCCTCCGA
>JBAUWG010000278.1:0-5996 GCA_049583675.1 Desulfobacterales bacterium
AAACACCTGAAATCCCAGATTTGCAAGACCGTCTCGCAAATAGGCGCTCAACTCATAGATGCGCTCCCGGACCGTTTGAAAACCGATATTTTGGAGAAATTCGAGAGCGGCTTCAAAATAGACCCAGTCATTGAAATTGGCCGTCGAGATGGTGAATCGGTCTGCCGTGGGTTTAAGCTCGGATTTGTAAGGAAAATATTCTTTGTCATTGATGACGGATGCCGTTCCGATAAATACCGGATCGAGGGTGTTCAGCTTTTGTTGGGATACAAAAAGGACACCGACGCCAAGCGGCCCCATTAACCATTTCCAGGCTGAAAACGCCATATAGCCGATATGGGCTGACCGGGTATCCAAAGGTTGCATGCCGACCCCCTGAGCGCCGTCAACCACAAAATCGATGTTGTTTTCATTGCACAATTGGCCGACTTGCCCTAGGGGAAGGGGCATACCGGTACACCAGTGCACTGCGGACAGCGAGATGGCTCGGGTCTTTGGCGTGATCAATCGCTTCAGTTCTTTTAGAAAGGTGGGCGGAGATGTTTCCATGGGGGCGGTTAACAGTTTGACGCCTTTCTTCTCAAGATGCCGCCACGGATAAATATTACTGGGGTATTCGTTTTGAAGCAGGATGACTTCATCTTCAGCAGATAGTTTTAACCCGTGGGAAATAAAATTCATTCCCTCGGCCGTGTTGTGAATCAAGGCCAACTCCTCGGGTAGACAGTTTAAAAGCCGGGACAGCATGTTTTTGATATTGCTCCGAACCTCTGTGAAGCGGGCCGTCTCGGTGAAAATCCCTTTACGGGCATAACCCTTCATGAATCGGGAGAGCGCTGTCAGAATGTGGTTTCCCGCAGGGGTTGTCCCGCAATTGTTCAACCAGATCATCTCCTGGTTGACCGGGAAGGACGTATAAATCTGATTCCAGTCCATTGGGTCATCTCCTGAATTTATTTTGTTTTTGGAAAATCCGATTCTTAAAATCGGACGCCTTTCATCATGCAATCATTAGATAAAAAAGTCCAGATTTTCTATAGCGGTGGAAAGAATTTTTACATGTTGACGGAGAAGCATACCCCGTGAACGCGTAGAGGATTTTGAATCGAACAAGAAAGGGGAAAATCAATATGCGATGCGGATATTGCGACTGTTATTCGATATGCCTTGCGCTGCCGGCGCGGCGGTCGGGTCTCCCGTTGAAGATTTTGTAAAAGATATTATATTAAACTATAATCGAGCTTTGACCCGATAAGAGTATATGCTTTATCGATATAGAATATCCGAACAGGAGAACATTATGAAGAAAAAAAACAACAACGCCGCTGTTGAGGCGTATTTGAAAAAGCGGCATCTCATGGATGACAAAGAATTGGAACAAAAAATCAAAGACATGACCGATGAAGATCTGGTAAGAATATTCCTGGCTATGCTGAGGCAGGACAAAAACCGGGCTGAATACCTGTTTCAATACATAAAAGAGGTCGTGAACAGCGCGGCTGCAATGGGAAGCCAACACTATCAGCCCATCGCCATGCTCACGCTTTACGCCCGTAATTCGGAAGGAGTGACCGAGTTTAAATTCCGCCCGGCAAGGACGAAAAGTGAAGAAGTTTATCGAAATCTGGAATTAAAACGGTTTTTCGAACTTGTCAACGACGCGTGGGTACAGTACGGTAATGAGGTGTTTGGGGGCATCACCGAAGAAACCCGTGCGGACATGTCATCCGTGGCGGCATGGGAAAAAGCGGTGGAAGACCAGAAAGAATAGAAACCCAAACCCCCCTGGACATATACTAAGGACAATAGCGCTATGCTTAAAAAAATCATATCCGGCGGTCAGGTCGGTGCCGATCAGGCGGCACTTGATGCCGCCATAAAGTGTAAATTTCCTCATGGCGGCTGGATTCAAAGGGGGAAAAAAACCCAAACCGGAATATTGCCTGAAAAATATCATCTCATTGAAATGACCGTCTCCGGCTATAAAGAACGAATCGAGCAAAATGTTATCGAATCGGATGGGACTGTCATTATCTCACATGGGAATCTGAGCGGCGGTGCTGATTACAGCCGGAAAATGGCAAAAAAACATCGCCGGCCATGCCTTCACATCGATTTAAGCCACACACCGGCCGCTATTTCATCTTCTGAGATAAATACCTGGATCATAGAAAATTCCATAGAAGTTCTCAATGTGACGGGTTCGAGAGCCAGTGAGGATGGTGATGTGTATAAAGACACCATCGGCATTATCGAAGGCGCCATATTGCTGAGCCTGGTCAATGCGAAATCCGGTGAACGCTTGATGGATCATTCAAGACGAGAGTATCTTGAGAAAGCGCCGATTTCCCCAAAAACGATAGACGAAGCCGTCGATCAGTTAATCTTTGTTTTGGATTCAAAAGACAAGCTGAAAATAGCGAACATGAAAATAGACAATTTGATTTATCTTGATGCTGATTTGCACCATTATTTTAAAAATGTCTTTAATGTGTGGCATGGAAATAAAGACCTGCTGGCAGATTGCAGGTCTGTTTCGAAAGAACCGATACGCAGCGAAAACGAGGCTGAATTCGTTATCATTAAAACGTTGTGGGAGAGACTCAAGAAAACGCATGGATTGAGAGTCGTTAAATAGTGTCCACCCATTAGATCCTTGATAAACAAAGAGATCAGGATAACATCGTGGTAAAAAAAATCATTTCCGGCGGTCAAACAAGTGCCGACATGGCTGTTCTGGACGCGGCAATCAAACTCGGGGTTTCCCACGACGGATGGATTCCCAAAGGGCGGGCTGCCGAAACCGGCACCTTGCCTGAAACATATCATCTCCGGGAGATGGCGACGGATAATTATTTGGAGTGTATCAAACAGAATGTAAAGGATTCAAAGGGGACCCTTATCATATTCTACGAAAAACTGTGCGGAGATCTTTACCACGCCGAAAGAGAAACGTTAAAACTTAAACATCAGCTCCTGGGCGTCGATATCAAACAAAAAAATGCTTTTCAGGCAGCATCTCTGGTCAATGACTGGGTTCAATTGAGAAAGATCGATGTGCTTTACGTGTTAGGTGCGAGTACGGCCGAAAATCCCAGCATTGGAAATTATACCAGGCTGATGATTGAAAAGGCATTGTTGCTGGATATGATGAACCTTCCCGCCGAGCGTTCAATTAGCGATTATTCCCAAATAGACGAGCTTGAAAAACTTCCTGTTCCTCCAAAAACCTTTCATGAGGCCGTCGACAGATTGATATCGGAATTGGCCCTAAAAGATAAAGTGCTCATCGCCAACATGACGCATGACGAGCTGGTTGATCTCAATTCAAATCTGGGAGCATATATCCGGAACGCATTTCGCCTCTGGTCCGGGAACCTCGAACTGATGGAATCCTGTAAATTTGCGGTTAAAGCCAAAACCATAAATGTAGACGGCGCATCATTTGCCATCATCGATAATTTATGGGAAAAATTACGAAAGACCCATAAGTTGAAGGTGATTAAGTGAAGCGGGCATGGGGCAGAGGGCAAAGAGCATGGGGTAAAAGACGGGAGGGGTGCTTTTGTTTTTGGATTAATGGTATATGATTGCTGATTTCTGGTCCTTTACTCTATGCTCTATGCGTTCTGCTCTATGCCCTCTGCCATCCGAACCGCCGGATGAAAACCTTGACATGTAAGCTGCCGTTGCGAACCGTCATTAAAGTGTCTATGTTCTATAAATAAAATTTCGCACCCTTGATTTTCAGCAATGCGAGGACCGTATAAAGAGGAGGAAGCCATGGCGCCCAACCGTCTCATCAATGAAAAAAGTCCGTATTTACTGCAACATGCCCATAACCCGGTGGACTGGCATCCCTGGTCGGAAAATACGTTTGAAAAGGCCGGGGCAGAAAATAAACCCATTTTTCTTTCCATCGGTTATGCCACCTGCCATTGGTGTCATGTTATGGAAAAAGAGTCCTTTGAAGATGAAGAGGTGGCCGGATATCTTAATGATGCCTTTATTTGTATCAAGGTCGATCGGGAAGAACGACCGGATATCGACGCCGTTTATATGGCGGCGTGCCAGATGCTCACCGGCAGGGGCGGATGGCCATTGAACCTTTTTCTGACGCCCGATAAAAAGCCTTTCTTTGCCGCCACCTATCTTCCTAAAAAGAGCCGTTTCGGCCGCGCCGGATTGATCGAACTCTGTCAGCAGGTGAAAAGTGTGTGGGCGTCGCAAACCGTTAAAATCAACAAATCCGCCGCAAGCATCGCCGAAAATTTACACCGGGTGTTCTCTTTCACCTCGGCGGACGAACCCGATGAATCCCTGCTCGATCTCGCCTACGGTCAGATCCTGCGCACGTATGATTCCCAGGCGGGCGGATTTGAACCGGCGCCGAAATTTCCCACGCCTCACCGGTTGCTTTTTTTGTTACGCTGTTATCATCGCAGCGGGGAACCCAAAGCGCTGGAGATGGTGGAAAAAACCTTGACCGCCATGCGTTTGGGAGGAATATGGGATCATGTGGGATTCGGCTTTCACCGTTATTCCACCGATAAGAATTGGCTGTTGCCGCATTTTGAAAAAATGCTTTATGATCAGGCTCAGATGGCCATCGCCTATTTGGAGACGTACCAGATCACTAAAAACCCCCTTTATGCCCGGACTGCCGATGAGATCTTGACCTATGTGCTGCGGGACATGACATCCTCCGAAGGCGCTTTTTATTCAGCGGAAGATGCGGATTCAGAAGGCGAGGAAGGAAAATTTTATGTGTGGACGGTGGATGAATTTTGCAACCAAATTTATGACGGCCGGTCCGATATGTGGGAAAGAATTTTACGCCTGAGTCCGGAAGGCAATTTTAAAGATGAGGCCTCCGGCCGAACATCCGGCGCCAATATCCTGCATCTCACCGCCGGCTTGACCCAATGGGCGGATAAATACGGTAGGAAGCCGGAAGAACTGGAAGCGGATTGGGAAAAAATTCGGAGCCGGCTCTTTCACACACGTGAAAAACGGATCCATCCGTTAAAGGATGATAAAATTCTATTGGACTGGAACGGATTGATGATTGCCGCCCTGGCTTTTGGCGCCCGGATATTGGACAAACCTCACTATGCCGGGGCAGCCGAAAACGCCGTTCAATTTATTTTATCGAAAATGAAAGACAAAAACGGACGGCTTTTTCATCGATTCCGGGATGGCGAGCTGGCGGTTCAGGCCCAGGCCGCCGATTATGCTTTTTTGATCTATGGTCTTATTTCACTGTATCAGACCACCTTCGATTTGACACTTGCAGAGGTTGCCGCCAATTTTCAGGAATCCATGATGGATGAATTCTGGGATGATGAAAACGGCGGTTTTTTCACCACCGGCAAAGGGAGTATAGACCTTCCGGTCCGGCCCAAGGAACTTTATGACGGCGCGCTGCCATCGGCAAATTCCGTGGCTTTTTATAATTTGCTGTGCCTGTCGAGGCTCACCGGAAATCCAAAATGGGAAGAGAAGGCACAGGTCCTTCTACGCGCTTTTGCCGGAACCGTAACGTCACAACCCACGGCGTCGACTTTCTTTTTGACCGCACTGGATTTTGCATTGCGGCCCGGGCAGGAGATTGTCATTACCGGAGAAGCCGAAAAACCGGATGTTCATCAACTGCTTTCAACCCTGAATCTTTATTTTACACCCCATAAAGTGACGCTGGTCAAATCAGATCTGAATGCCGACCGATTAACCCGGTTTGCGGGGTTTACGGACGGTTTGGCGGTGATCAAGGGAGAAGCGACGGCCCACTTGTGCACGAATGGTTCGTGCACGGGTTCGTCATCGGATATGAAAAGCGTCATCAACCAGATTCTCGACAAGCGATGAAAATCCTTTCTCTTACCCGCAAACTTTGCACGATGACAGGCATTGTTCGTATGCTTTGTCCCGCTCATCATCGTCTTCAATATTTTCATGGGCATGGCCCCAGTATTTGTTGATGCACTGGCCGATAC
>JBAUWG010000279.1:0-3628 GCA_049583675.1 Desulfobacterales bacterium
TGAAAACGCTTCGCCCGATGATGCGATCTGTATCGCAGGGTCTCTTTATGTGGTCGGTGAAGCCAAAGAATTTTTCGAGAAACGGCCTGACCTTTTGGAGAACGAATAATGTCGAATCGAGTTTTGACTCGATCAGGGCAAAAATTAACGTCCGAATTTCATTCACATCCCTCTATTCAGCACGCATCATCGCCCTTGACATACTGCCACCGATGGACTATCTGTCGATACATATAAAATCTTAGCCAACATTGCGCCCGTAGCTCAGTGGATAGAGCGCCAGCCTCCGGAGCTGGAAGTCGCTGGTTCGAACCCAGCCGGGCGTACCACAATAATAACAATATCTTAGATAAAAAGCTAAAATTTTTCGTTTTCCTCAAAATAGATCTTGCCCAACATCATACCCAAGAAGACGATTAAAATCAGGGTAATAAAAAAAGATATCTATGGCATATTTTATTCTTATCGAGGCTTTGAGTCCGGTTGTGATTTGCAGCAGTGATCATAGGATCAGATTCTTTCCATTCTCGGGTCTTCGGCTGAGCAGAGTTCGGATGGACGCTTCATCGTCGACGATTAGAACGTTTGTCATTTTTGTTTCTTGCGTTTCATTGTCCCCGATAAATTGCAATTAGCATTCTTTTCCTACCATCAACCAACTCCTCCATCGCCAATTGACAACCATAGATCATCAATTCCTTAGTTCAGCACCTCTCTTACTTTGAGTCCCAGATCTTTCTGCGAAAAAGGCTTTTCTATAAATTCAATATCGTCATACAGTACTCCATGTTTAGAAATGGTATCGTCGGTATACCCCGACATATAAATGATCTTAACCTTTGGATTTTTTGATTGGATTTGTTCTGCCAGCTTTCTGCCGTTCATCCCCGGCATTACCACATCGGTTAATAACAGGTGAATCGACCTGTTGTGCCTGTTGAATGTCTCCATGGCTTCATTAGCGTTTTGGGCGGTTAAGACTTTGTACCCATATGATTCAAGCATTTTTTTTGCCAATTTTAAAAGCGTCTTATTATCTTCCACGAGCAGAATAGTATCAGAACCTTTGAGTAGATTTTTATCTGATTGTTCATCAGTATCAGATGTTTCATCTTTAGCTATTCTTGGGAAATAGAGCTTGAATGTGGTTCCTTTGCCGGGTTCACTATAGACCCAGATATTGCCATTGTTCTGTTTCACGATGCCATAGACTGTGGAAAGCCCGAGACCCGTGCCTTGGCCCCTCTCTTTCGTCGTAAAAAAAGGCTCAAAGACTTGGATTCGGGTCTCTTCATTCATCCCCGTTCCGGTATCGGCGATAGCTAACATGGCATAAGAACCCGGCATGCCCTCCAACCCGTGATTCTGAAAATATACGTCGTCCAGTTTCACGTTAGCCGTCTCAACAGTCAGTTTTCCCCCGTTTGGCATGGCATCCCTGGCGTTGACAGCAAGATTCATAAGTATCTGTTCGATTTGTCCCGGGTCTATTTTTACGTTCCAAAGATCAGGTTCGAACATTGTTTTGAATGCAATATCCTCTCCGATGGTCCGGCGAAGCATTTTTTCTGTATTCTCTAATATGTCATTAAAATTTAAAATTTGCGGCTGGATAATCTGCTTGCGGGAAAATGCCAAGAGTTGGCGGGTGAGAACTGAGGCCTGCTGACCGGCTTTTTTAATCTCTACGATGTCATTATAAAGAGACCTATTTTCGCCCGCCTCGTCCAGCGCAAAATCGGCATTCCCGATGATGCTTGTCAGAAGATTATTGAAATCATGTGCGATGCCCCCTGCCAATTTACCTATGGCCTCCATTTTCTGGGACTGCTGGAGCTGGGTTTCAAGCTTTTGTTTTTCTTTTTCAGCCTTTTTTAGATCGGTGATGTCAACAATTGACCCTTCCAGGACCCCCTGTTCCCGGTAGAGTATCACGGATGTAAGACAGTCTCTTACGTCACCCTGCCGCTTGTTCAGAATTTTAAATTCAAACGCCGACACGCTACCGTTCGCAGAAAGCCTTTTTGCCAACTCATCGCGTTCTTTCGGGTCTGCCCAGAAATTCACCGATGGCCTTCCAATTACCTCTTCCTGCGTCGCCCCGGCGATATCAAGAAACTTGCGGTTAGCCTCTATGATCTCAGATCCGTCAAGCCTTGTCCTGTACATGCCGACTTCGGCGTTATAGAAGAGTTTCCTGTATTTTTCCTCGCTTTCTCTCAGGCACTCCTGTGCCAGCTTTTTCTCCGAGATATCAAGAACTGAGGAGTGGTAACCAGTTAAGTTTAGAGATTCGTCCTTAATGCTTGTGGCCAAGCCATATGCAAAAAATGTAGTTCCGTCCTTCTTCAGAGCAGTGAATTCTCCTTTCCATTTCCCGGTTTCATTAAGCGCGGAGATGATGTTCTTTGCATCCTCTTTAAACTTAAGGAATTCACTGATGGGTCTGCCCAACACCTCTTCCTTGTTCTCGTATCCCCAGGTTTTAATGAAGGCTTTGTTAACGTGCGTGAAAATACCATTGTTGTCTGCTGCGCTGTTCGCGGTTATTGCCGTCTCAAAAACCTGGTTTTTCAACTGCAGTTCAACCTCTGCCTCCTTGCGTTCGGTGACATCGCGTACAAAAATCAGATGTGCGTCCTGACCTTGAAAACGAATGGGCACCGATGAATTCTCGACTGAAACCGCCGAACCGTCCATGCGCAGGAATTCCATATCCATTAGTGGCGAGGGTTTTTCTGTCTCTCTCTTAAAGCGAATGCAGCAGCGGAAGGCCTGGCGATACTTAGGGACGATCCGCTCCATTATCTCTGTGCCGATAAGTTCCTTATCATTTGAAGCCCCAAAAATTCTCACCATAGATGGGTTGAGGAATAAAAATCGCCCTTCGGCCTGAACGAAAATCCCTTCAGGAGCAATATTGACCAAATTACGGAAAAGCGCTTCGCTCTCCAACAGCCCCTCTTTTGCCTGCTTTCGTTCGATAATCTTGCCAATTCTTTCAGCCAGTGCCCCTATTAACTGTTTTTCAATCCTGAGAAAGGGTCCTTCATCAGCCTCTGGGAGTTCCTTCAGATAAAAGACTTCCAGGGCACCAGCAGCCCTGTCATTAACCACTATCTCGCCGGTCTGCTTCCATGCCGTTTCCGTAAAATTTTCGGTGCGGATTACCTTCTCATTTATGACGATCCGCGCACAAGCAACGTCAGCATATTGCCAAGCCATGGGGACAAACTCAATGATAGCACGGAATATCTCCTCCAGAAATTTATCTTCGGAATTCTTCATGACCTCGGAAACCTTTAATAAGCAATTCAACTCTCTGTTTCGTGCACTGAGCTCGGCCGTCTGAATTCTCAGCGCCTCCTCCACGCGCTTGCGTTCTTCTATCTCCCGTTTCATTTTTTCGTTTTTATCTGCAAGCTCACGAGTTCTATCTTTGACCTGTGTTTCGAGAAAAAAATAAAATTTTTTCAACTTACCGCAAAGGGTGTTATAACTGAATGCTAAATCGCGAATTTCATCGCTGCCCTTTATCTCAATGGGTGTTAATTTTTAATAATTAGACTGTTGTGCAGCATCTAAAAAATGTTCTGTAATAAATGAGAGTCGTTTCGTTATTATAAAT
>JBAUWG010000280.1:0-4354 GCA_049583675.1 Desulfobacterales bacterium
GTTTATAAGGGCACCGACATGGCCAATATAATTTGGAGCATACTTCAGTATGATAAAAAATGGACCTGTTGATATGCTATTGGACGCTTGCAAATAAGTCCTTGACAAGCATAGGTGATTGGAATAATTTTTTGTTTTATAACGCTTCAACATAGAGCGGAAAGGAGGTGACGGTTTTCTATCAATCGTATTATCTTAATTTGTTATCCAACTCTTTTTTTAAGTTCAGGAGGTTTTAACATGAGGAAATCAGTTGTTTTTGCAGTTGTTCTGGCATTTGTACTCGGGTCGGTGGGGTATGCATTGGCTGCAGGGAATATGCTTCAAGCCAACGAAAAAAAGATCCATTCTGAATTTGTCAAAAAGATCCCGAAGGATCGCATAATCGATGTATGGAAGCTTCATGAAGTCTGGGAAAAAGCCATGAAAGATCCCGCCTATCGTGCGAAAATCTATTTGATCGATGTGCGGACCGACACCGAGTTCAATGCTTTCCATATTGAAGGCACCGATCATATTCAAGCCGGGCATATGTATGTCATCCCCAAGAAAATTTCCGACCCCAATGCGGAGATTTATATCTGGTGCCGGACCAACCACCGGGCCAAATATGTTGGTGGTTTCCTTTACGAATATGGCTTCAAAAATGTGCACGTTGTAAGCTCCACCACCAAAAATGGAATGAAAAATCCAGGTGGCGTGGTCGGCTGGGCAGCGGCAGGCTTTCCGTTTGTCAACCAGATGACCGGAACTTTCTACATCAAGGAATACCGACCGAGCCCGTCCAAAGCGGAAATGGATTACCGCATCAGAATGTGGCATCCTTATTGATAAATAGCTCAATTACTGGCTAACCATCACATCATCAAGGGGAAAGAATCAATTCTTTTCCCTTGATGACTCACCGTTTGATTTCGTCATATTAGTTCATAATTAAATACCCGCAGTCGTTTTAGCACGCTAAAAAAAATTTAAAAAAAGCGGTTGACATATGACCATTCATACTTTATATTCCTAATAAAGAATATAAGGAGTGCTTATGAAAACTTTTGTAAAGGTCATGAAAGCCCTTTCCGATCCCAACAGGGTGAAAATTATAAAGCTGCTGCAACAAAAGATGATGTGCGTTTGCGAGCTTCGGGCCGCCTTGAATATTTCACAGCCGAGCGTTTCCAAGCATCTGAAAATACTTGAAGAGGCCGGACTGGTCGATTATTATAAGGACGGCCTGTGGGTGAACTATTATCTTTCCGACGGCCGGCAAAGTCCTTATGCCGCCAGCCTGATGGGGAATATAAAACACTGGCTGAACGATGATCCCCAAGTGGCGGACCTGATCAAAAAGGCACCGTCTTTAAATCGGGAAGAAATATGTAAGGCCTAATTTTTTTTGATTTCACTATATAGCTAAATTTACATATAAATATTTATTATTCGCTTAAAATTCATGATTTGTTTCAGGCGAACCTATCATTTCATTAGTTACTGTCCATCCAGAAATGAAGATTTTTATTCAGGATCAAGGCATGCGAAAAAAATAACCGCAGGCATATGTGTAATATTCCGAGGATTATTTTTTGAACATAACACAGAGATTGGACAAAAAGACCATTTGTGGTTGGACAATAGATGAGGAGGATGAAAAGATGGCTAACGCAACCCTGGCCAAAAAAGCACCGGCAACGGTGAAAGCATCTGAAGAGATCGAAAAACAAGTCGAACCGAGTCTCATCGACTGGAAAACCATCTGGAAACCGCTGAGCATTATCGTGGGCGTTTTTATTGTCTTTTTCTGGCTCCCGGTGGGCAACAGCCGTTTCAACGGGGCCGTGATCGAGTCGCTGGCCCTTGCCAAGTGGTATGCCCAGGAGCACGTGCTTCTCTGCCTGGTGCCGGCCTTTTTCATTGCCGGTGCCATTGCCTGTTTCGTATCCCAGGCCGCGGTCATGAAATACCTGGGCGCCGGCGCCAAAAAAGTGCTGGCCTATGGTGTCGCATCCGTATCCGGATCCATCCTGGCGGTTTGCTCCTGCACGGTCCTGCCCCTTTTTGCAAGCATCTGGAAGCGGGGTGCAGGGCTCGGACCGGCCATTGCCTTTCTCTATTCCGGTCCGGCCATCAATATTCTGGCCATTGTACTGACCGCCCGGGTTCTCGGGTTTCCCATCGGTATCGCTCGGGCGGTGGGCGCCATACTCTTCAGCATTATCATCGGTCTGATCATGCATTTTCTTTTTCGAAAAGAAGAAGCAGCCAAAGCCCAGGCAGCATTGCATATGCCCGAACCGGAAGTCCAACGCCCCCTGTGGCAAAATGTCATTTATTTTGCCGTCATGGTGTTTATTCTTATTTCTGCCACCTGGGGGAAACCTGCCGAACCTGCGGGCCTGTGGCATGCCATTTACAGTATCAAGTGGCTGATGACCGGTCTTTTTGCGGTGATGCTGGGCGCACTTCTCGTCATCTGGTTCAAAGTTAAAGCCTATAAGGTCGCTTTGGCCGGCACATCCGTTTTAGTTCTGGCCCTTCTTTTCCCGAACGAGCCGCTCATCGCCTTTTCGACAGGCATCATCGGACTGGTATGGATGATTACCACCACCCATGGAGAAACCGAAACCTGGTTTATTTCAACCTGGGATTTCACCAAGCAGATCATGCCCCTGCTCTTTGCCGGTGTACTCGCCTCCGGCCTATTACTCGGGAGACCCGGTCATGAGGGACTTATTCCATCCCAATGGGTCAGCAGCATGGTAGGAGGCAATTCACTATGGGCAAACCTGTTTGCTTCGGTGACCGGCGCTTTCATGTACTTTGCCACGCTTACGGAAGTTCCTATTTTACAAGGGCTGATCGGGTCAGGGATGGGTAACGGACCTGCGCTGACCCTTCTGCTTGCCGGGCCTGCGCTCAGCTTGCCGAGCATGCTGGTGATCCGAAGTGTGATGGGCACCAAAAAGACCGTTGCTTACATCCTCTTGGTGGTCATTATGGCCACCATCACCGGGATGATTTTCGGGCATTTTTATGGATAGAAGGAGAAGGCATCATGTCGAAAGACAAAATCACACGAATCAACGTCGGAGGACAAGCAACAGGAATCATCGGCCTGCAGCCCATTTTAGAAGACATCGCAAAGGAATTTAAAGATAGAACCGACGATGACATCAAGGCCGAACTGTTAAACCGATTGTCTAAAAAAAACTACATCAGCAGCAGAACCAGAGAGGTTTACGGCCATGCATTTTTAAAAGAGTACAAAAAATTCGTCGGGCAACCTTTTGAAGACACCGAGGCCGGCGGGCTGGAGATTAAAGTTTTGGGAGTCGGATGTCCGCGATGTGAAAAACTCGAACAGGATCTTATGGCAATGATGGCCGATCTCAATATTTCAGCCGGGATTGAACATGTCCGGGATCCGATAGATATTGCCGGTTACGGTGTCATGGGATCACCGGCATTGATCATCAATGGAGAAGTTAAAGCCGTGGGTTCCATTCCGCCGAAAAATAAACTCAAAGAGTGGTTGGTGGCGGCAGCAAAATCTTCTGCTTAAACCGAATGTTTCAATTTTTAAATTAGACAAGATTAACAGAATTTCTATGATATTTTTTATTTCTTCCTTCAGGGACGGAAGGAAATAAATCTTAAAAAATCCTGTAGATCCTGTCTAAACAAAAAAATAAAAAGGAGAAAATCATGGAAATTAAAGTATTGGGCCCCGGATGCCCGAAATGCAAGCAGGCCGAAAAGAATGTAAAAGACGCCGTTGCTGAAACCGGCGTAAACGCAACAGTTGAGAAAATCACCGATGTCATGGAGATTGCCGGCTACGGTGTTTTCGGCACCCCCTCTGTGGTCATTGACGGTGAAGTGAAAAGTGTCGGTAAGATTCCAAGTAAAGACGAAATCAAAACCTGGATCGAAAAATAAAAAACAAGATGAAATCGGAGGCAAAGAAAATGGCGAAAGAATGCTGTACGCCGGAAGGAAATATCATGATCCTGGCCTGCTCGGGCGGATCGAATGTCGGCCAACTGAGTAACCAGGCCGCTATTGAACTGACTCAGGAAGGATTTGGCAAGATGTTTTGCCTGGCGGGCATCGGTGGTCAATTGAGTGGTTTTGTTCGATCTGCCAAAGATGTTCCGGCTATGGTGGCCATCGATGGCTGTGAGGTGGGCTGTGCCAAAGCGATTTTGGATCATGCAGAAATCCCGACAAAAAACTACCTGGTTTTGACGGAGCTGGGGATTGAAAAAAATAAAGATTTTGATTTGAAAGCAGAGGATATTCGAAAAGTCAAAGCGGCAGTTCGATCAGCTTTTGAATAAAAAACTATTGATGAACCTACATC
>JBAUWG010000281.1:0-2948 GCA_049583675.1 Desulfobacterales bacterium
CTGGTTTCCGAAGCCGTCGTGGATATGGAATTGGTCGGCGATGATGATGAAAAAGGCCTTGTCGATGAGTACACGGCCTCTGACGCGCCGATTATCAAACTCGTGAACGGTATTCTCGTTAAAGCCATCAATGAAGGGGTCAGCGATATTCATATCGAGCCTTTTGAAAAAATGCTCCAGGTGAGATACCGCCTGGATGGATACCTGTTTAAATCCATGAACCTGCCCACCAGCATCAAAAGTGCGGTTAATTCCAGACTGAAAATTTTAGCCGGACTCAATATCGCCGAGCGTCGCGTGCCCCAGGACGGCAGAATCAAGATGGCCTTTGGTAAAAGAAAAACCATTGACTTTCGTGTGTCGACATTGCCGACCTTGTTCGGCGAGAGCATCGTCATGCGTGTTCTCGATCAGTCCTCGCTGAGAGTGGATCTCACCCAGATGGGCCTGGAGCACGATACATTAAAAACCCTTGAACGGTGCGTATATCGACCCTATGGATTGCTGCTGGTCACCGGTCCGACCGGGAGTGGTAAAACAACGACTTTGTATTCGATTCTGAATAAGCTGAATAAAGAAGATTGTAAAATACTGACCGTAGAAGATCCCGTGGAATTCAACTTCAAAGGCATCAATCAAGTCCATGTCAAAGATGAAGTGGGAATGACGTTTGCCGCCGCTCTTCGATCATTTTTGCGGCAGGACCCGGATATCATCATGGTGGGTGAAATTCGAGACCATGAAACAGCGGAGATTGCCATCAAAGCGGCCATGACGGGACATCTGGTTTTCAGCACCCTTCATACCAATGATTGCCCCTCTACCATCGGGCGTTTGATCGATATCGGCATACCGTCTTATCTCCTGGCTTCCGCGGTGACGATGGTCCTTTCTCAGCGGTTGGTTCGACGGCTTTGCCCGTCATGCAAAACCCGGGAGGAAAGTCTCAATCCGGCGGAACTGGTGGAGTTGGGATTTTCACCCCATGAAATTTCAGATCTTAAAATATATGGTCCCAAAGGCTGTCCGGAATGCATGGGATCCGGTTACAGAGGCCGGGTGGGCTTATTTGAAGTGATGGAAGTTACGGAAAATGTGGGCAACATCATCAGCGCCAATGTCACGGAAGATCAATTGAGGAAGACGGCGCTGCAGGAAGGCATGGTGACTTTAAGGGAAGCGGGGTTGGAAAAAATTCGTCAGGGACAAACCTCGGTTGAAGAAGTTTTAAGAAGAACAAATTTGACCAAGGGTGCCATTCCTGCATACATTGCCAGTCCGGAAGTAGAGGAATATGACAGCAAGGCCGTCATATTCAGAGAAGGAAATCGAGGGGCTGATTTTTTTAAGCTGGTCAAAGGGGAGCTGATTGTCGTCAGAGAAGGGAAAAAAATTGCCGAAATTAATCAACCCGGAGAATATTTTGGAGAAATTGCCGCCATCAGCGGAAAACAAAGATCCGAGACCGTGATTTCAAGGGGAAAGTCCATTGTCGAGCGCTACCCCGGAGATAAGTTAAATGAAATCGTCGACAAATATCCCAGAATCACCTCAAAAATCCTGGAACAAATGGCCGGGCGTATTGATGCCTCAACCAAAATTATTGTCAACCTATTGAACAACAAATCCGATGAAAATAGAATGCCCTGATTGCCGCAAAGTCTATAATATTCCGGACGAGAAACTTCCATTCGGGAAAAAATTCTCCGTCCCGTGTTTGGCTTGTAAAAATAAGATCGTCATCGATTTACGATCCGAAATAAAACCGGACAGATCGAATCCGACCTTAAAACCCAGGAATAATGTATCGGCAGCCCCGCCGGCTCCCGATGCATCTTTCGGGAAAAAACAGCCCTCCGGGATGTCTTTAAAATATGGCATCCTTCGAACCATGGATGATCTGCCGGCAATGCCCCATGTGGTTCAAAAAGCACAGGAAATCATGGCAAGATCCGATTCGAACGTCAAAGAGCTTGCCAGGATCATTGAGATAGAACAAGGCATCGCAACCCGGGTTTTGAAAATGGCCAATTCAGCCTATTACGGGTTGAGCGGGAAGGTTTCCTCGGTTCATCATGCCTCGGTGCTGCTTGGGTTTAAAACGCTGGGAGAACTGATTTCGGTTGCCGGCATTTCGAATTTGATGAGCAAGGATTTGAGGGGATACGGGATCGATTCAAGTGATCTTTGGCGTCATTCCATTGCCGTGGCGTTCGGGTCACGGATCATTGCCAATCGAAAAGATGCTGATTTCGGAAACCAGGCCTTCTTTGCCGGCCTTATCCATGATGCAGGGAAACTGATCCTCGATCCATATGTTTACGAAAGGAAAGATACTTTTGAAGCGTTTTTGTCAAACGGCGGGGATACTTTTTTAAATGCCGAAAAAACGATCCTCGGATTCGATCACCCCGAAATCGCTTTTGAGCTGTGCCAAAAATGGAAAATTCCCACTGATCAAAGCCTTGCCATCAAATACCATCACCACCCGTCACGCTCGGACGGCAATGAACTGGCTTTTATCCTGCACATGGCGGATTATATCGCCATGATAAACGGTTATGGGAAAGAAACCGAGGATGAACCTGATCCGCCGGAAGAAGGGGTCATGGATTTTTTAGACCTGCAGGAAGAAGATGTCGAAAATATAAAAAATGACGTTCATGAATCCGTTGAAAAGATCGCTCAAGAGGTGCATGGGTAGGCTCCATGCAAACCGATGGACGATGGACGACCGCTTCGCTCGGAAGACGGACGACGGAGGACGGAGGACAGAAAAGTCAAAAGTCAGAGGTCGGAGGTCGGAAGTCGGAGGACGGACAACAGCTCTAAAGTTTTTGCCTCAAACCTCAAGCCTGCCCTGTGGAACTTTTCGCCTATTCCTTCTGATAGGCATCTAATCAGGATTGGCATTCATTTTATTGCATTTGATATAAGCGATGTTCCAC
>JBAUWG010000282.1:0-1573 GCA_049583675.1 Desulfobacterales bacterium
TCCCTGCCCGGCCCCACGGAAACAATATCGATGGGCGTTTCAGTGAGCGTTTCGATCCGGTTGAGGTACTTTTTGGCATTTTCCGGAAGGTCTTTAAAGGTTCGAATACCGGATATATCCTCCTGCCATCCCGGCAATACTTCGAAAACCGGCTTGCAGGACCCCAAAATTTTGAGGCTTGCCGGAAAATCAGGGATTGTTTCGCCGTTATAATCATAGCCGTTGCAGATTTTAAGCTGTTCCAATCCCCCCAGCACATCCAGCTTGGTGATCACAAGTCCTGTCAGTCCGTTCAGGCGCACGGCGTTGCGCACCAGCACCGTGTCGAGCCATCCGCAGCGACGTCTTCGACCGGTGGTGGCGCCGAATTCCGCGCCTTTTGCCTGGATCCTGTCGCCGGTTTCGTCAAAAAGTTCGGTAGGGAAGGGGCCGCTTCCCACGCGGGTGGTATAGGCCTTTACAATGCCGGCAACTCCGGTGATTTCTTTGGGACCGATACCGGCGCCGCAGCAGGCATTTCCGGAGATGGTATTCGACGAGGTGACAAAGGGGTAGGTGCCGTGATCGATATCCAGGTGAGTGCCCTGGGCGCCTTCAAAAAGAATCTGTTTGTGTTTTTTAATGGCCTGATTCATGACAACGCTGATATTGACCACATGGGGTGCAAGTCGTTGGGCAAACGCTTTGTATTGATCGATGATGCTGTCCGCATCCAATGTGTCCGCGCAAAGGCAATGTTTGAGGTAGAAATTCTTTTCTTTTAAAATGGATTTAACGGTTTCATCAAAATCTTCGGTGTCCAACAGTTCAACAAAACGCAGGCCGCTTCGGGTGGCTTTGTCCTCATAGCAGGGTCCGATTCCCCGCCCGGTGGTGCCTATTTTTTGATCCCCCTTCATTTTTTCCCGGGCCAGATCGATGTGTCTGTGATAGGGCATGATAATATGGGCTTTTTCGCTGATCTTGAGCCTGTCCGGTCCGACATGGATCCCTTTGCTTTTTAATTCATCGAGCTCTTGGATCAACACCGCCGGATCCACGACCATTCCGTTTCCCAACAGGCAGGTTTTTCCCTGCAAGATACCGGACGGTACCAGATGGCTGATAAATTGCTCACCGTTTACGACCATGGTATGACCGGCATTATTGCCGCCTTGAAACCGTACCACCACATCGGCAAATTCTGCCAGAAGATCGACAATTTTACCTTTGCCTTCATCCCCCCATTGGGTTCCAACAATTACGATATTCGACACGGGCCACTCCTTTTTATTAGAAAGAGTTCATAGTTTTTGTCGTTTCCGAAGCGTAAGCGGCTGATTTCTATTTCAATGCTGTTTTCTCAACCGCAATGAAAAAATAATATTCTTTGCGTCCTCTGTGCCTCGAGCGAAGCGGGCGGTTATTGATTGAGAACAATTTATTCGGATTTTCTCCGTTTGGATCGAAAGAAATTCAGCATCAGTTCCCGGCATTCATCCAGACATACGCCGGGGATGATTTGGGGCCGGTGATTCAACCGCGTGTCTTCGGCGAAGTTGTACAAAGATCCGGCAGCGCCCCATTTGAGATC
>JBAUWG010000283.1:0-3295 GCA_049583675.1 Desulfobacterales bacterium
CCACACTGTCGCTTCCCAGCAGTCTGCTAAGATATTTCTGCCAGGTAACCTCGTAAATCAAGCCGGCAGTACCAGTTAAAAATATGAATAAATATATTCCAATGGCCAACAATGTTTTACGCATGATACTTCCTGTCGATAAAATTTATAAACTTAATACTGTTAGGTTCTCATGATGTCAACATTTCATGATTGATATCGAATTCAGCACCGCCGGTTTAGATGATATGATTAACATTTTTCGGTGCTACGAGCCATTTTTTTTTCAAGGTAGGGGCTTACGACAATATAATTTTACATAATGTCACTGCAATATTCGAGCCATTAGCGTTTAATACATTCTTTGAATGAGGAAGGGTGTCCTAATAAAGTGAAAAAAGTGAAAAGGGAACGGTTGCGTTCTTTGTTCATTGCGGGGCTTTTTTTCATATGGCTGCTTCTAATGGGGTGCGACACTTTATTTTCTTCTCGGCCGGTATCCAATAATATCAAGAAAGACGCCACTTTTATTCAATTTATGGAGAAAAGTCTCGGAACGGATTGGTACGGGGTCTACATCCAAAAAAGCAAAGTCGGGTATCTAAAAAGCACTTCCGATCCTGAAAGAGGTCCGGAAGGTACAATCTATAAAATTCAATTATCAGGAATCATTCAGAATCCATCGCGCATTAAAACCGATGAGATGAATGAGATGAAAATCCATATGACCGCAAAATTCATGTCACAGCCGCCGTTTGCAATCATATTTTTTTCGGACAAGGTGATACATAAGGACGATGTTTCAGAAACCCGAATTGTCAGGACATCAAAAGGGTATGAAGCAAGGATTACTCAAGGCGGAGAAACGCATACTCACATGATCGAATCCTTTGAATACAGCCTAAAAGACTATACAGCCGTTCAAAGATGGATCACCCAAAATCCAAAAGCAGGCGACGAAATCAAGTACCCGCATTTCAATTCAGAAACACTGGCATTAGAAGAAAAAACTTCCTGCATCATGGGAATTCATAATACTGTTATTTCCGGCGTAAAAATTTCTTATTATGAGGTGGCGACAACAGGCTTCGACGGACTTGAGGTAGAAGAAACATTTGGTGCCGACGGAAAGCCTTATCGTATTTTGTTGGGAGGGGTATTTGAATGCCGGCTCGAACCGGAATCTGTGGCGACCCGTATGGACGTGCCCGGTGCTTTATTTGTCAAAAACACGGTGCCCGTTAACCAGCCTTTGGGCGATCCTGATACAGTTACACTTTTGAAGTTATTCGTCGATAAAAAATCCGGCGTGCTACTCAAAAATGCTTCCGGGCAATCGGTGACACATATCGGGGCCGATGATGCCGTTATTGTGACCCTAAATTATAGCGGTGGTGATCAAATGAAGGCCACCAAGGAAGAAATTGAGAAAAATCTTACGGACACCATCTCTGTTCCAATCGTCCATCCCAAAATTATCCAATTGACCCGCAACGCGGTCGGCAATGCCAAGACAACTGCCCGGAAAGTCAACCGCTTGGTTAATTTCGTCTTTCAATATATCGAAGACGATTATACCGCCAACCCTTTGACCCTAATGGATATCATCACCAAGAGGAAAGGCGATTGCAGTGAACATGCCAAATTGTTTACGGCAATGGCGCGCGCGCTTGGGATTCCTTGCCGGACCGTCGGCGGGTTGGCATATCTCGGTGATGAATATCAGGAATTCGGTCTCCATGCCTGGAATGAAGTGGTCATCGACGGGATATGGGTGCCAATTGATCCCACTTGGGGGCAAACCTTGCTTGATGCCACCCACATCCGTTTTCCGGTGGATATATCCGATGAATGGCACATCATGTCGACCATGCCAAAAATGCGGATAGAAGTCCTTCACGTCGAGCATAAAAAATGAATCATATCCGGACACAGGCGTTCAGTTTCGCAAGAAACCCGTCTGCATCAATGTTTCATTCTACTTAAAGATAGGCTTTTGAATCAACCAGCGTTTTAGCAAAGAACTCACGCCTCATGCGTGAGGATTCCGCGGGAGATACCCATTTCAACGCAGCGGTTGTGCACCCTGTAACACATGCCGGCTCAAGTCCCTCATCGATTCTATCTTTGCAGTAATCGCACTTGTAGACTTTACCGGTTTCCGGATTCCATTGCGGCGTGCCCCAGGGGCATGCCGTAATACAGGATTTGCATCCGACACACAACGCAGCATCGACAAATACAATCCCGTCCTTGACCCGCTTTTGCATTGCGCCGGTTGGGCAAGCCGAGACACACCAAGGGTTCTCGCAGTGAAAACAAGGCATGAATACGAAATTGATCCTGGGAATGCCTCCTGCCAGTTTGGGACCCACGGGAATGATCTTGCAGAAAGACGGACCGACAGACAAGTCGTTCTTGGTTTTGCAGTGTATTTCACAGGCGTTGCATCCAATACACCTTTTTTTATCCTGAAATATATAATAGCTACTCATAAGATTCGCTCCTTTCCTCTCTTGCCTCAGACTTTTCTAACACGCACAAAACATTCCGCGATCGGGCAGTTACCCCCGACAGATACTTCCAAGAGCCCTTTCATAAAAATGTTGTCCTTTAAGCCTTTCTTGTAGGCCCTGGTTTGAAGGGGGATATCGCGACCATAACCGTGCAGCGTGTAGACCACTTCCGGGTGAATGTAATCCGTCACGGCAGCGTGAACGGTCTGAGAGACACCGTCACATGACACCTCAACAAGGTCGTTATCTTTGATTCCGAGCTTTTTGGCCTCATTACTGTTCATCCATAACCGGTTCTCGGATTGAATCTCGTTAAGATATTTATTGTTGAGAGTGGTCCCTTGGGTATGAACCGCAATTTTGCCGGTGATCAGCCTGAAGTTGCCTTCAGGGGGCGGCTCCGGGCTTTTATAAGGAGGCAAGGAGGGAATTCCATTCTCCTCCAACATACTGGATACGATTTCGAGTTTCTTTGACGGCGTTTTAAAAGGAAGGCCGGTTTTGCGATCGAAAAGGATTTGTTTCGGAGTGAGTGCTATGTATCCTTTTTCATCGAAGTCCGACAGTTGAAATCCCATGTCCTCAAGTTGCCATGCAATCAGGTCCTCAATCGAATCATAGGGAAAGTACTGGCCGATTCCCAAACGCTCAGCAAGCTGTTTGATAATCCACCACTTGGGTTTGCTGTCATATTTGGGTTCCACCGCTTGCCGCCGGATCCAAAGAGCCGGCTTCGGTCCGCCCTTGGAGATCACGGGATCGGTTCTTTCAAGATGCATTGCTTCGGGCAGTATGACGTC
>JBAUWG010000284.1:0-5490 GCA_049583675.1 Desulfobacterales bacterium
TCATAAAGAATGACTTTTAAAATAAAAAGAGATGTGTTATCAATAAAAAACATCGGCAACCCGATAAAAAAGCCATACAAAAAAATATTTCGTCCCGTTGCATCACAGGATGACCGGCCGTATTCGAGTGAGGGACACGGTATACCAAGGAGAAGAAGCGATGGGTAACATTTTATGATTGCTTACGATTTGCAATGCATCAACGGCCATTCATTCGAAGGGTGGTTTGAAGACCGAAAATCTTATGAAGCACAGAAAAAAAGGGCGCTGATTGCTTGCCCGGTTTGTAACAGTACTTCGATTGCCAGGGTTCCTTCGACCTTTGCCATAAAATCAACTAATTCTTTTAAAGAATTGTCCGATCAGCAGGCGGATCTTGGGGGGATTAGTCACAAGATAGTCGAATTTGTTGAAAAAAATTTTGATGATGTCGGCGTTGATTTTGCCAAGGAAGCATTGAAAATGCATTATGGCGTTACTGAGGCCAGAAATATCAGAGGCGTCAGTACCAAAGAACAAGAAAAGACATTAAAAGAAGAAGGCGTCCAATTTTTTAAAATCCCCATGCCGGAAGTACCGGATACCGATGCTTAGCCCGAATATGTCATGAAATGTTTGAATCAACCTGAGCTCCCCATGCGCCAAGGTTCTGTAGTATGAACGCGATGACCTTGCGGTGCATGTCCTGTGCTTTGCCTTCCACCAACTCCGGATTCCCGAATTTAATATAAAGTGTTTTGGTGGGATCGACAGGACCCATATCTTTTATGATTTTTCCATTTCCCTGGAAGTCTGTCTTTAAAGCCACCGGCACTACGGGCACGCCGGCGCGTTGCGCCAGCTTAACGCCCAATGAATTAAATGCCGTTGCATTGAATATGGCGCTTCGCGTAGCCTGAGGAAATATCATAATGGAACAACCGTGAGAAATGAGCGCCACGCCCTGGTTTATTACTGTCTTTAAATCCTGCCGGGCGTTTTCCCGCGTGACGGCAATGGGATGAATGGCCCTTATAATGATTCCGAGGACCGGATATCTGAGCAATCCCTCCTTAACCACGAACGTGACCTTACCGAATGCAAGAAGTATGCATGGCAGAATCAGTGTGTCAAGAAGACTCATGTGGTTGGCGACATAAACCACCGGTCCCTGGTGCCGGCTCAGCGCTTTTAATCCGGATATGTGAAGCTTTCCGCCTGCCGATTCTACAATTCTAAGGACGTCGAGAGAACCCTTTGCCCATGTTTTGCCTTCATAAGGCTTTTTACGGGCAACAAGGCTTTCAACCAGGATAATGTGAAAAAGCCTGAGATAATAAATCAGCGTCTCCCATCCGTGAAACTTTTTTACCCAAAAACGTCGTTTTCGGGGGCTTTGATAAGAGAATTCGGATTTGAGAAGGTGCCAGAAAAGGTCTATCGTCATTAGATTTTCAGAAACTGTTATGATTTATGGGCAGCCAAAGGACTGCTTTCTTCAAAACGGGAATAGATGTGATTTAACCGGCTTCTTTGCTTTTCCACGCAATCGGATATGGATTTCAAATTTTCCCCGGGATAAGCGGGTTTTCGGGCAATTTCAAGACAAAAGTCAAGCCCCTTCTCAAGATTGTTTTTGCACTGGATCATGGCATCGATCTCTTTTATGGTGTGAGAATCCCCCAACAACTGATTTTCAAAATAGTCCACGTACATTTCGATTTCTTTGGCGAACATATGGGGCCTCTCCGGCGGTACTAGAGACGGACCTCTTCCATAAATATGATCTGTCATCTCTTTAAGGGTGTAGAATCTGTTGAACCACGCAATATTGGGGCCGGGACATATGGACTGGGGCGAATTTTGTTCATCGGCAATTCCCAGGGCAATGAGCGCCCCGTTTCCCAGATGATCGCAGATACAGCTTTTGGTCACGACTTTCTCAAATAGTCTCTTTTTTTCATCCAATGGAATCTTCAAACTTTCAATTTCTTTTAGCTTTTGTGATTGATATTGCCGTGATGCCAAACAGATAGGTTTATCGGTAAATTCGGTGTTCGAAACCAATAACTGTTTTAAGCACGGAGAACCGGGCCGACCTTCCTCGGCTTTTTTTCGGGTCCAAACTTCCGATCCTGTTCCACGTACGTTGTTAAAAGGGACATTCAACGGCGATACATCGCTCAGATAAAAGTCCTGGGCACCAGCCTTTCGCAAGAGTTCACGTGTGGAATCATCCACGCAGGTCACTTCGGGGACCAGCAAAAACGGAGACGCCCATCCGGTTGAATCCATGCCGAAATCTTTCATGAGTCTTAAGACTTCGCCATGGTTGCCGATGCCGCCTTGCACGGTGATCAGCGGCTGAATGTTCATTGCAAATTCGGGGTATTTCCAACCCATTTTCTGATAGTATTTCAGAATGAGCGGCATAAATTGCGCAGCCAGGCTTTTACGGTTTTCCTTAAATTCATTCAAAAGGGTCGGCAGTAAAATGCCGTCGGAAGGAAACGCGTGACCGCCGCAATTTAGGCCGGACTCGATTCGGAATTCATAAACTTCAAGCCCTTTTTGGGCTAAAAACTTGCCTTGAATTAAAGCGGATCGAAAATCGCTGACTTTGAGAATAATTCGTTTTTTAATCTGGCCGACTTTATCTCGGTAAAAGTCACGGAACCTGGCCATATAACCGTACAAGTGCCGATTGAACCCTGCCGAAAATACGATTGCAGATTGCAGGCAGCTGTTGGCATATCCTCTGAGAGCTGCTTTGGCATCGGTGAATTCCACACCAAGGGGCTCGCCATTTTTAGAATAATGAACCCGATCCAAATTGACCATGATATTGACATCAATGGATCCGGGTTTCATACGGTCTGTCAGGTCTTTTTCAAGCGCCTTCCTTTTGCTTCCGGATGACATTTTAAGCAGGTCGTTATATTTTTGCTTCAATAGCGAATTTTCCGGCAGCAGTTCAAAATATTTCCGTTTGTTGTTGTTTTCAAAGAAGGGCTGCGCTTTGATCTCGGCCATTTTTTTTTGAACAATTTTTTGAACCGTATCGAGATAGGCCGAAATTCGTTTGGCGCGTCCGTCTGTTTCGTTATTGGGTATTTTGCGGTATGCAAGACCAAATTTTTCAGCATAATATTTTCGGATATTTTCAAGAAGGAGGTCGTCGACAAGGGAAATCACCGACGAGATGCCGAAAGGCGCGACCCGGATGGGGGTGTCTACGGAATGTCCCGTCCCCATGACCGGAATGTGAAAACTGTGAATTGAATCTATCATTTGAATAACATTATCATTTGGTTATAAAAAAAACAAGTTCTATGATTATCGTCTAACTTCTTACCAGCGCATCAGCATCGCACCGTAAGTCAAGCCCGCGCCAAAGGCGTCCAGAAGGATCGTCTGTCCGCGTTTAATTCTTCCGTCTCTATTGGCTTCATCCAGCACCGTGGGGATTGTCGCAGATGATGTATTACCGTATCGATCGACATTTACGAGAACTTTTTCCATGGGCAGTTTGAGACGGTTGGCAACGGCTTCTATGATTCGACGATTGGCCTGGTGCGGAACAAACCAGTCGAGATCATCAGTGGTCAACTGATTCTTTTTTAAAATACTCAGGGCAAAATCGCCCAATGTCTTTACAGCAATTTTGAAAATTCCTTTTCCTTTCATCTTTATTTTATTAAGTTTCCGGGCATATCTCTCCGGTGTCAACTCCATATTGGAACCGCCGGCAGGGACATGAAGAAAATCCCACAAATGTCCGTCCGAGCGAAGATGGCTGTCTAAAATTCGACTTCCGGAATTCGAAGGCACCCTCTCGACAACTGCCGCCCCGGCACCGTCTCCGAATAAAATGCAGGAATTTCTGTCTCCCCAGTCTATTATGGGATTCAGGACCTCAGCGCCAACAACCAGGGCTGTTTTCACCTGTCCGGCCCGGATGAATTTTTCAGCCGTTGACAGCCCATAGATAAATCCCGAACACGCGGCATTAATATCCATGCCCCAGGCGTTATCGGCGTTTATCTTATGCTGGAGCCAGCAGGCGGAGGATGGCAGCGGAGTGTCCGGCGAGCAGGTGGCATAAATAATCTGATCGATATCATCCGCCGACTTTCCCGCCATATCCAAGGCATTTTGCGCCGCCGACAAACCCAGCGAGGAATTGTATTCCGCAGGATTGGCAACATCTGAAATGCGCCGCTCGGCGATTCCTGTTCTTTCCCGAATCCATTGATCGCTGGTGACAATGCCCAATTCGGCCAGTTTTTGAACGATGTCGTCGTTGGTGACGTGTTTCCTGGGGAACGCCGATCCCGTTCCGGTAATTCTTGCTGCAAAATTCATATCAATTAGGATGCGATTTTAGAATTAGTGTTGCATTGGTGCCGCCGAAACCAAAGGAATTGGTCATCGCCGTCTTTACATGCATTTTTCTCGCTGTATTCGGCACATAATCAAGATCGCATTCATCATCCGGATGATCAAGATTGATCGTCGGCGGAACAATTCCCTTTGTAATGACCAGTGCCGTGAAAACTGTTTCGATGCCGCCTGCGCCGCCCAATAGGTGGCCTGTCATGGATTTGGTGGAGCTTATGGCGATGGAGAACGCTTTTTCTTTGAAAACAGACTTGATGGCCTTGGTTTCATAAAGATCATTAAGCTGCGTCGATGTGCCGTGAGCATTAATGTAATCGATTTCGTCGCCGGTCATGTTCGCATCCGTGAGGGCCGCAGCCATGCATCGGCCGGCGCCTTCTCCATCCGGCGCCGGTGCAGCCATATGATATCCATCTCCGCTCATGCCGTACCCGCATATTTCCGCATAAATGCGAGCGCCTCTTTCCAGCGCGGATTCAAGCGCTTCCAGAACCAGAATTCCGCTTCCTTCGCCCACGACAAAACCGTCTCGATCACGATCAAACGGTCGGGACGCCCTTTCAGGATCATCGTTCCGGGTAGAGAGCGCTTTCATGGCATTAAAACCGGCAATGCATGTCGGTGTGATGACGGATTCCACACCGCCGGTGATCATGGCATCCGCCGCCCCCCTTTTGATGATTTTATATGCATCGCCGATGGCGTGAGTCCCCGAAGCGCAAGCGGTGGCAATGGAAGAATTGGGCCCTTTGGCGCCCAGATAAATTGAAATCATGCCGGGAGCCATATTCCCGATGATCATTGGGATAAAAAACGGCGTTACCCGCTGGGGTCCTTTTTGTTGCAAAACCACCGTGGTTTGTTCCAGTAAATGAAGCCCGCCAAGACCGCATCCCGTCAGAACACCGACCCTGGATTCGTTGGTCTTGTCTATGGTCAAACCGGAATCTTCAAGAGCCATTCGGGATGCTGCAACGGCATAGACGATAAACTCTTGGGTGCGTTTGGCCTCTTTTTTAGGGAGAAAATCTTCAGGGTGAAAATTCTTCACTTCTCCGGCAATCTTGGTGTCGAAGCCGGATGTATTGAACCGAGTGATTTCAGATATCC
>JBAUWG010000285.1:0-28856 GCA_049583675.1 Desulfobacterales bacterium
TCCATAAATGGTCTTTTTGCCCGATCTCAGCGTTATGCTCAAAAAATAATCCTCGGAATATCAACTATATGCCTGCGGTTATTTTTTTCGCATGCCTTGATTTCGAACAAAAATCCTCATTTATGGAAGGACACTCAGTAAGGCGGTATGATGAAACCCAAAAGAAAACGTATGACCGGGGACGAACGTCGCAGAAAGATCATTCAGGCTGCCATGGATGTTTTTTCGAGAAGCGGCTTCAGCGGTGCCACAACGCGAAAAATCGCCCAGAAGGCCGGGATCAGCGAGGCCATGATCTACAGCCATTTCAAAGACAAGGAAGACCTTTATTCCGCGATTATCGATCAAAAAATGCAAGAAAGCGAACCATTGTATCATCCTCTCGATGCCATGCGGAAAAAAGACGACAAACGGGTTTTCGAAACCATTGTTTCAAATTTTATGCAGCGATACAGTGAGGACACGACGTTTTTAAGGCTGCTTTTGTTCAGCGCCCTCGAAGGTCACGAGTTGGCCGGCATGTTCGTGTCCGGACCCGTCAGAAGGTTTTTCGGATTTCTGGCCGAGTATGTGCGGGAGAGAATGGATGAAGGGGCATTTAAAGCGGTCAATCCGGAGATTGCAACCCGGTGCCTGGTGGGCATGGTCCATTATTTTATTTTGCTTAAAAAAATATATGGGGATGAAACACTTCAATCCATCGAGGTCCATGAGACCATTGACACCATGATCAATATTTTCTGCCGGGGCATTTTAAAGGAGGACTCAAATGGAAATGCTTGAAAAAAGAATTGAACAGGTTCATCAATTGGTTGAAACGATATCCGCGCATCGAGATCAACTGGTTGAAATTGCGGTGAAAGATTCGGGCTTTACACTCAGGGAATGTCGGATCGAAGTGGATATGAATCTGGACAACCTGAGAGGGTTTGATGATATGGTCGCGGTTTTTTCCGAACGACAGCCCATTTGCCGTTCAGATCAGGCGGTTGCCCTGCTGCTGCCGTATAACGGGAGCGCCTGGCTGAACACAGCCATTATTTCCATATTCCTTGTGGGCAATCGCGTGAGGGTGAAATTTGCAACACGGGGTTCGGATATTTCCCGCTTTGCGGAATCCTTATATAAACCGATATTCGGTGATGCCATTTGTTTTGAATACGCTGATGGGAAAAGTTTTCTCGAAAACGCCATGTCAAATCCAAACATACCCGCCGTATGTCTCTTTGGTTCCGATGATCATGCGCTTTATTACCAAAATTCGGTCAAAAAATTCGGCAAAAAATTTATTTTCGAAGGACCGGGAAAAGACCCTTTTGTCGTTCTTCCGGGGGCCGACGTGGAGGCGGCGGCAAAAGAGCTGACCTATTCCAAATATATTTATGCCGGCCAGACCTGCACGGCGCCGGAGCGTATCTATGTGCATGAATCCCTTCATGATGCCTTTGTGGAGCGGTTTGTTGAATTAAGCCGACAAGTTAAAACCGGGGACCCTGCCGATCCCGATACCATGATGGGGCCGGTGGCCAGCGACCGCGCCATCGAAAATATCAGGGCGCAGTTAAAGGATGCCGTGGATAAGGGCGCACGGATTGCCCTCGGGGGCCGCATTGACGGCCACATGGTGTATCCGACAGTGGTGGTGGGAGCTACCCAGGATATGCTGGGGGTTCGGGATGAGACATTCGGGCCGGTAAGTTTTATCAGTACATTTAAGGACACCGAGGAAGCATTGCAACTGGCCCGGGACAATCGGTATGGATTAAGAGCGTCGGTTTACGGCGATGAAGCAGCCGTCAAATTCGGTAATGATCTGGTGGGAGAGCCCTATTGTCATCCGGTGGATGCCATAGTTTTTGGAACCTTCGGCACCGTCGGCGTGAACCAGGGCCGGTCGGAATCCTGGAAACGGGCGTTTGTATCAAAGCCGGTGGGCGGTTATGCCTATTCCGGATGGATATGGGAGACCATCGATAACCAATTTATCCTAAAACAGGGGCCGAAACTGCTCAGTCTGGAAACATCTCAAAAGACACAGTGAAAAGAAAAGGTTATGGAACAGGAACAAACAGAAACGACAGTCAAGGCTAATAAGAATATCGATCCGCTATCGTCAAACAACAACAATGGCCGCAAACGCAAGCAACGGTGGCTTTTCTTCATTCTTGGCATTGGAATCCTTATCGGATCTTTTTACGGCATTCGCTGGCTCCACTATTACTTTACGCACGCCATTACCGACGATGCCACGGTCGAAGGAGACCTGATTTCGGTGAGCTCAACGGTGCCGGGCAAAATCAGGCTCCTTCCAATCCATGAAGGAGAACACTTAAAAAAAGGTCAGTTGGTAGCCCAGTTTCGGGAAGAAGACTACCAGGCGAAAGTGGATGTGGCGTCCGGTGTCGTTCAGTCGATCAACGCGTTGCTCAATGAAGCCATGGCTGATGAAGGTTTGGTCAAGGAAAAAACGGCAACAGACGTGAAGCGAGCGGAAGCAGTCTTGTATGCCTCCCAGGCCCGGCTCAAAGAAGCGGAAGCCAATATGCAACTGGCGACCTTGGATTTTAACCGGGTCAGCAAACTGTACAAAAGCAAAACGGTTTCAGCGAGCGAAATGGACAAGATTCAGGCAGCCTATAAGCTGGCGAAGGCCAGGCAGTCAACGGCGGAGGAAGAAATTAATGAAAGCCGGGCCAAGCTCAATGTTGCTCGGGCCAATATCGGCGAAGTCACGTTAAAGCAGCGGCGAATCGAATCCTTAAAAGGAAAGCTAAAAGAAGCTGAAGCGGAACTCGAGGCTGCACGACTTAAACTCGATCACACGACGGTAACCAGCCCCATTGACGGGGTGGTCGCCAGAAAAATTTCCCATATCGGAGAAGTTGTCGCGGCTGGCCAACCCATTGCCGTTATTGTCAATTTGCACCATATTTGGGTGGAAGCGAATCTGGAAGAGACCCAGGTGGAACACGTTCGCTTGGGACAACCTGTTGATATTCATGTCGATGCCTATCCTGACACAAAATTCAAAGGAAAAGTGATTAACATCGGCGCGGCGGCGGCTTCCCAGTTTGCGCTGATCCCGGATAACCGTTCGGCCGGGAATTTTACCAAGGTCACCCAAAGGATCCCCATAAGAATTGAGCTTGACGATCCTGACGAACCGCTTCGGCCCGGCATGATGGTAACGGTCGGCATCGATATCAGGAAGACCCATAAATGACACCTGCAATGGCAGAGGCTCGCCGCAAACCGTTTTATAAGTGGCTGGTGGTCATCTCGGTGATGAGTGGGGCGTTTCTGGTCGTGCTCGATACCACCGTGGTGAATGTGGCGCTGCCTAAGATTATGGCCGCATTCGGCGTCAATGTGGATAAAATCGAATGGATTATCACCGCATATATGATCGCCATGGCGATCATGATGCCGTCCGTCGGCTGGCTCAGCACGAGAATGGGCAACAAAACCCTTTTCATTTCGAGCCTGATCATTTTTACAGCAACATCCTGTCTCAGCGGCGCGGCATGGAATGTGGATGCGCTGATTATTTTCAGAATCTTTCAAGGTGTTGGCGCCGGCGTATTGATGCCCATCGCCATGGTCATCATCTTCGAGGCCTTCCCGCCTGAAGAACGGGGACTGGCCATGGGCGTTTATGGTATCGGCGCCACTTTCGGCCCGGCCATCGGCCCGACCCTCGGCGGTTATCTGACGGACCAGTTTTCCTGGCATCTTATCTTCTATATCAATGTCCCCATCGGAATTATCGGTACAGTCTTGGCCGCAATTATTTTGCCGCCGGACAAAGACAAAAAGAAAATATATTTCGATGTCCTGGGATTTTTAAGCATGGCGGTTTTCCTGGGAAGCTTGCTGACAGCCCTCAGCCAGGGCCAGAGAGAAGGGTGGACTTCTTTTTATATTCTTTCACTTTTTGCCGTTGCCGTCTTGAGCTTGGTGACCTTTTTATGGGCGGAACGTGTCTCAAAAGAGCCGTTTATCGATTTGAGCGTATACAAGACCTTTCCGCATACCATGTCCACTTTGGTTTTTATCATCCAGGGTTTCGGCTTGTATGGTTCTACCTTCCTCATTCCGCTTTTTTTTGAAAGCATGCTGGACTATACGGCACTTCAGACCGGCCTGCTCATGTTACCCATGGCCATCGTTGTGGCGATCCTCTTGCCGGCGGCTGGACGCATGGCCGACCGAATGGACGGACGTATTCCCATTGCGTTCGGCGTTGTATTTTCATTCCTTTCTCTGTACTGGCTCTCTTTCGTCGATCTGAGAACCTCCCAGATGACGGCCTATCTGATGTTGATCACTCGAGGCATAGGCCTCGGATGTATTTTTGCCCCGTTGATGAACCTGTCGCTGAAGTGCCTGCCGCCGGAAAAAACTGCCGTGGGTTCGGGGCTGATGAATGTTTCCCGGCAGATCGGCGGTGCGTTTGGGGTGGCGATTATCGGGGTGCTGCTTGACCGCCGGGATATTTTTCATTATTCGCATTACGCCGAGTCTCAAAATCTCAATGCTTTTGCCACCAAACAATACTTGAGCCATCTTCAGGGCGTTTTTCAAAAATTTGGGAGTGTGAAAATCGAGGCATATCATAAAGCACTGGCCATGTTGCAGCTCATGGTGGATAAGCAAGCCCGGGTTGCCTCTTTTGACGATTGTTTTCTGATTGCAGGACTCGCCTTTTTGTTGGCGCTGATTCCCACCATACTGATACGCAGTCATAAAGAATAGAACATGATACAGAACTGCCTCAAGCAACCCGAATGAGACAGTTTTGGTGATAATAAATTTTTTAGATCCCTTAAAGGATGTATCGCTCTATGATCTATATAGATCTGTTTAAAACAGATTACTGGTTTATCTTTCTTCGAACCCCCCAAAAAAGGCTTGATCTACACCACGATTGGCACATTTGTTGCGAGTTTATTTAGAATGTTGTAAGTCGCGACATATCATTTCCACAAAGTCTTAAATAACATCTTCAATTTTTTCATTTGTCTAAAAAAGGAGGCAAGCCGTGCAAGATATACTTTCAAAAATATGGGAGCTGTTATCCATATACGGTCTTAAGGTCGTCGCAGCCGTTGCCGTTTTCATCATCGGTCGATGGGTCGCGAAAATGTTGACCACTGTTACCGAAAAAGTGATGAACAAAAGACAGGTTGATCCCACCATCACCTCGTTTGCCGGAAATCTGATCTATATCGCCTTGCTGGTATTCGTCGTCCTGGCGGCTCTCGGTCAACTGGGGATACAAACAACCTCATTTATCGCGGTGATCGGCGCTGCCGGCCTTGCCGTCGGCCTTGCTTTGCAGGGATCGCTGTCAAATTTTGCGGCCGGATTCCTGATGATCATTTTCAGACCTTTCAAAGTCGGCGATTTTATTGAAGGCGCCGGGGTTGCCGGAACCGTTGAAGCCATTCATATCTTTACGACGCAACTGTTGACTCCGGACAACAAGACCGTGATTGTTCCCAATGCCGGCTTGACCGCAGGCAACATCACGAATTATTCGGCTAAAGGAACGCGGCGCGTAGACCTGATTTTCGGAATCGGCTACGGAGACGATATCGACCATACCAAAAAAATTATATGGGAGGTGCTGAACAATGAGACGCGGATTTTAAAAGATCCCGCGCCGGTGGTCATGCTCACAGAACTTGCAGACAGCAGTGTAAATTTTGCGGTTCGTCCGTGGGTGACGGTCGCGGACTATTGGGAAGTGCATTCCTCACTGATCGAAAATATCAAAAAAAGTTTTGATGCCCAAGGCATCAGTATTCCGTTTCCCCAGCGAGATGTGCATCTATATGAACATAAAGCGCAACCATAATCATACGTTTCGTTGTAAACCCAGTGAAAATTGCTTCTGCGAATGGGATAAGCCGGGTTAAATCTAGGCAGTTTCCAGCCTTCGCGGCTATGGTTTTGGATTGGTGTTACGCACGGCTGAAGGAGACGAATCTTTAAGACGCTCTCTTTCCGTGATGGAAAGACCGATGATAAAATGTCCTCTGAAAGGCTCGTCCTCTTTTTCGGTGATATGGGCGATTTTTGTCTTAATGGATTCGGATGTGCCTGCGGATTCAGGAGGAATATAATGCATATCCAAGGTATTTCCCACTTTCAAATGCTTCAAGACCGCAGAATCTTTATTCACCAAAATACCCAATCCTTTTGATGACATGTCTCTTAATTTAAACTGATACACATTTCCGGTCTCTTCCAGGCGGAACTCCACGCTATAATAAAGATCAAGCAAGGTTCTGGATTCGGGGCGCCTGTCCTGCCGGCTGTCATTATCTGAATTTGTTTTCATGATGATAACGGGTAAGGCGAATAATATGAGTAATTTTAATAAAATTTCGCGGCAATGTCCATCTTTTTTTTAAAAAAAATCATACGTTATTAATGGGTTTAATCGATGTTGCTTTTTTTGATCGCCGATGTCTTGAAAAGGATATCGACTGGATAAAATATTTTTTAACCGGAAAAGGTCCTTTCCCGTCAGGCCCTTCAAAAGGGAATGATGGAACATTGGAAGCGGTATAAACCAAAAGCGATGCGAGGATTTTTGCTGTCGAGAAATTATAGAATTGTCGAGATGTTCAATTAGATTCCACCCATTTGCGGATTTGAGCCTTTGTTTGACGGTCCCATGTGTTTGATAACCGCAGATGTACGAAATGGGAAAAGAGACGGCTGACAAGCTCGACGACTTTTTCAATCAGGTATATCTTCTCGAGAACAACGCCCTCGAGGTCTTCCGGGGTTTCAACCGCCCCTGTTTCCGGCAGTTTCAGGCTGGAAATATTGAGGCTTTCTCCCTTGAGGTTGAATTCGAAGTGTTGAGGGCCGGTTTTATAGGACAAATGAATTTCAGCGACCACGGCCCCCTTTTTAATGGCCAGACGTCCTTCTTCCAGGCCGGCATTGTCGCCCTTGATGGTGACGGATTCTTTGGCATTGTTTCGGGTATTTTCAAGGACCATCCGGTTGCCGACGGTTATCGATACAAGATCCGCATCATGCTGGCGCAGCTGCTTCGGGCCGGTTTCAATGATGAACCACAGCCAGGTTAGAAATTCATTGCCCAAGAATTTGTAGCGATTATATGCGATGGCGATATCCAGCACCGGTTATTCCTCAGATCGATTTTTCCCTAAGTTCCGTAAAAGATCGCCTTCGTCGTCCGACAGCTCGGCCGTCAGGACGGCCGCCGTGTAGGGGACCAGACGGATCAATTGAAGATTGAAAGATTTGACAAAAAGTGTCTCCAAGGCTTCATTCATCGCTTTTAAATTGGTGAAGAACCACAACGTGGCGCTGTCGTACTCCCAGACCAGATCATACACGTTCGGAACCGTCGGAATACGACGGGCAAGGGCGTTGATGACGTTTTCTTTAATGGCTTTTTTTTCATTGCCGGACAAAAAGCGCCGGCCGGTGTCGGCGAGGTGTTTGGAAGCATTCAGGGCATAATGTTTTTGAATCAGTTTCGGCGGAATGGATTTTTTATCGATTCGGAGCGCGAACAGCATGTAGGCGCCAAAAACAAATGAATAGCCCTCAAAATCCGGTGCAAACGGGGTCTCGAGAGATGTCCAGCCGACAATGGATTCTGATCCCTCATCCTCGATTTTCGGTATGGTATGTTGTTTGAGTCCCTGGTAGACGGTTTCATGCACCGGTCCGTCCAGCTGGCCGGACACCTTATAGCGCGTGATGGAATTTCGTGATGACAAAAGGCCCATAATGTTCGATTTTTTTTAAGATGCGAGTTCAGCGGTTTAGATGCGCCATGAATATAATACGGCACAAACTATAGCGCGTTTGCCGGCGAGTTACAAGACGTAAAGTATATTTTAAGTGTGCACACGATGGTTAATCTTCCCACGAAAATTCGGCGAACAAAGGGAAGTGGTCTGATATGTAAATATGGTTAAACATATCCTGGACAACCTGACTGCGTTTTACCGCAATCTTGCCTCGAAAAAGAATCCAGTCGATATGATCCCCATCCGTATGTCCGGTAAATCCATGATGGGTTCCCGCAAAAGGCTGTGAAAACGCATCGTTGAAACAGGGTGCCTGAAGCGCCGGTTGGTCGTCTGGGTCGGTGAAAATATTGTAGCATGCGCTGAAAGGCGCGGCATTAAAATCACCCATGAGAATCACAGGGATATCATGAGGAAGCTGCGCCAGTCGATCCAGAATGAGACGGGCGCTTTTAACCTGAACCGAAACGTCGAAATCCAGATGAGTGTTGATACATATCACCTGCCGCTGGTTTTTTTTGAACATCCCCATGGTGCATTGTCTCGGCCAAAGGCTTTTTAGATAACGGCTCGGCACCGAGGGCGTCGGGCTCAGGAAAAAATGTTCATGGTAGATGCAGGTCCATCTTTTTTGATAGAAGATAATGTTGTTTTGCCAAAAGGACGGCGAAGGGCTTCGTTTCCCGATGTAGTGATATTCTGTCAACATGTTATCCAGAAAATCGATTTGAAAATCGTTGGCTTCTTGAAAACCGATAAAGTCCGTTTGATAAATACCAAAAAGCGCCGGAAATCCATTTTTCCGATTTTGCCAGTTGTTGGGGCCGTCATCGGCCAGCCCGAAACGCAAATTGAGTGTCAAAACAGAAAACATCGTCTTTTTGATTTAATGAGCTTCCGCTTCGATCAGTTTGAGATAATGCGTCATATCAAACCGAATATTGTTGAAGTTACTGAATGTGACATCATAAAAGGAAAGATTTAATTGCCGCTTTATAAGATCAAAAATGGTGAGATAGTTCAGAAGAATCCGTCTTTCCCACAATAGGCCTATTTGGGAAGCCAACTGTTTTATCGATTCTTTGCTGCCCTCGATTTCAAGGAAATCACCGTAAGGCAGGGTGTCCAAGCAAAGCAGCGTGTCTTCAACGACATAACTTTCACGCCATTTTTCGTACACCTGTTCGTCTTTAAATCCCAACGATTTCAGGATATGTTCCATGGTGTCGAAATCACTGACTTCGACTTCGAACTCTTGGAGCACTTTGAATTCGCTGTCTTTAACAGGCGGTTCGGCTTTGAATGTCAGCGTCGCTTTTGTATCCTTTCGGAGCCTTAAAAGTGATTTTTTTTGAATCAACGTTTTTTCAGCATCTTCAAACCGTATGTTGGTTTCAAAGGATCGATTCTTAAAATTGGCGCCAAGACCGATAATGCGGGACCGAACTGCGTCTATATTCGATAAGTAAAATTTGACTTCGGTTTCAAGAAAGGTCATAGTGAGTTCTTCATGTACGCCAAATTCGGCATTTTCGGCAAAAGGCTTAAACAGGTCAATTGAACATGAACAAATATATTGAAACATTTATATTAGAAATCATGTTCAGTGTCAAATACTGGTACGGGTTAAGATTTTTCCCTTGACACGGTTATATTTCCCATTATATTTAATCGTTTTTATGTAAAGGAGAAAAGCTGGTGAAAAAGTATACATATAGCGCTAAAAATACAGACAATCCAGGACGATGGTGTCTGGTGGATGCCGACGGTGCGATTCTGGGCAGGCTGGCCAGCGCCGTGGCATCTCGACTGAGAGGAAAACATAACCCGCTGTTTACCCCCCATGCGGATACCGGTGATTGGGTGGTTGTCATCAATGCGGATAAGATTGTTCTCACCGGAAGGAAGTGGGATCAAAAAAATTATTACCGGTATAGCGGTTATATCGGGGGCCTCAAAACCATTACGGCAAAAAAGCTTATGGAAAAAAGACCTGAAGATCTCGTTCGGTTTGCCGTCAAGGGCATGCTGCCGAAAAACAGGCTGGGCAGAAAACTGTTTAAAAAATTGAAGGTGTATTCTGGAGGCCGGCACCCCCATGAGGCACAGCAGCCGGAGAGCCTTCAAATTTAATCAAACCACGCTATCTTTTTATAATTATCGGGGAGTTGTATGGATAAGGAAAACGTATATTATTCAACCGGAAAACGCAAAACCTCTGTTGCCAGAACATGGCTAGTGCCCGGAAGCGGTGAAATTACTGTCAACGATAAGCCCATGGACGTCTATTTTACGGTTTTGTCCGCGCAAGCCGCTGTGAAGCAGCCCCTTGTTTTGACCAATACCCTTGATGCGTTTAATGTAAAAACCACTGTTGCGGGCGGCGGTTTTTCGGCGCAAGCCGGTGCGGTCCGGCACGCCATTACAAGGGCATTGATATTGGCCAATCCGGATTTGAGAAAGGCCTTGAAAAAAGCCGGATTTGTCCGACGCGATGCCAGGGCCAAGGAAAGAAAAAAATACGGCCAAAAAGGTGCGCGGGCCCGTTTCCAGTTCTCGAAACGATAGAATTCTTTTCCCAACATTTCCGTCAATTTTTCCAGACAGGCGCTCGCTTTTCAAGAAAGGCCCGGATGCCCTCCTGCGCGTCTTCATCCAGACAGTTCATGGCGATGGCATAGGTGGCATAATCGTATGCCGGTTTTTCGCCCATGTCGACCTGGCGGTAAAATGTCTTTTTGCCGAAAGCCAGGGTCTGCCGGCTGTATTGCGCCATCTCCACGGCAAGGTCCCTGGTCCGTTGGGAAAGCGCTTCCAAAGGAACCACTTGGTTCACCAGCCCGAATTTTTCTGCTTGCTCCGCCGAAAAGAATCGACCCGTGAGCAGCATCTCCATGGCCTTTCTTCTTCCGATAACCCTGACCAGAGGAACCGCAGGGGTCGTGCAGAATAGGCCGATCTTTACGCCGGGCGTGGCAAATTGAGCCCCGGCTTCGGCGACGGCAAGATCGCAGGCGGCGACAAGCTGACAACCCGCGGCGGTTGCAATGCCGTGAACCTGGGCAATGACCGGCTGCGGAAGTTTGTGCAGGGTCTGCATCATTCGGGCGCATACCGAAAACATCTTGTAAAAATAGCGGATGTCCATGTTTGGTCCAACCATGTCTTTGAGGTTGTGACCCGCACAAAATGCCGGGCCTTTGCCCCTGATAACAACAACACGAATATCCGAATTTTGAGCGATATGGCTTAGTTTGTCGAGCATGTCGTTCATCACACCAAGGGAGAGCGCATTCCGGCTCTCCGGTCGATTCAATGTCAGCCATCCAATGGCTCCGTCCTTTTCAAGCAATACGGGTTCCATGATGTATCCTCCATTTTTTATTCGGATCAGGAACAGCCGCTAACAAGGAATTGGTGTAAGGATGGTACGGATGACTAAAAATATCCTCGGACGAAGCCGATTCCACGATCGAACCGTTGTACATTACGGAAATGGTATCGCAAAGATACCCTACAATATTGAGATCATGGGAGATAAACAGATAGCTTAATCCCAGTTGATCCTGCAAGTCTTTTAAAAGATTGATGATTTGGGCCTGTATGGAAACATCCAACGCCGAAACCGGTTCATCGCACACGATCAGGGAAGGTTCAACGCTCAGGGCGCGGGCGATGCCGATCCGCTGGCGCTGACCGCCGCTGAATTCATGGGGATACCGGTCCGCGCTGTCATAAGACATACCCACCATTTTCAAAAGCGCTTCAAGGCGCTCTTTACGCCGTGATGCGTGTCTGACGCCTGAAATTCGAATCCCTTCCTCGATGCATTGTCCGACGGTCATGCGAGGATTCAAAGATCCGAAAGGGTCCTGGAAAATAATTTGAACCTCTTTTCGAATAGGTTTCATTTCTCTTTCGGCGAATCGGCTGATGTCGCGGCCCTCAAAGATAATTTTTCCCTCATCCGATTCCAGCAGCTTTAAAATGAGACGGGCGACCGTTGTTTTTCCACAGCCGCTTTCTCCCACAAGGCCCATGGTTTTACCCTTTTCGATCTCAAAGCTCACGCCGTCCACGGCCTTCACCCATCCGACGATATGTTGAAAAAAACCACGGCGAATCGGAAAATATTTTTTCACATCTTCCAAGCGAAGAACGATGGCATTATTTTTATTTTTTGTTTCCATTTACTTAGAATGCATTATCTTTTCATATAGCACCGGGCAGCGGGCTAGATGCCCATGGCCGTAATCGCTCATTTTGGGATATTCTTTCCGACAGGGTAAAATGGCGTGAGGGCATCTGGGATGAAACGGACACCCTTTGGGTTTATATGCCGGGTTCGGAACGCTGCCGGGGATGCTGTACAGCCTCTTTCCGCGTTTGGAGAGACCGGGGAGCGATGCCAACAGACCCTGCGTATAGGGATGCCGCGGGGATCGAAATATTTGATCTGCATTTCCCTGTTCGGCCATGATTCCCGCGTACATAACATATATCCGATGGGCGATGGCGGAAACCACACCCAGATCATGGGAAATATACAGAATCGACATAGACCGCTTTTGTTGAATGGATCGCAGCAGCTCGAGTATCTGGGCCTGGACCGTGACATCAAGGGCAGTGGTCGGTTCATCGGCGATCATGAGATCCGGATCACATGAAAGGGCCATTGCGATCATGACCCGCTGTCTCTGCCCGCCGCTGAGCTGATGGGGGTAGTCGCTGAGTCGCTGTTCCGGAGAGGGGATACCGACGTCGGAAAGGAGTTGAATCAAATAGCGCTTAAGCGCTTCCGCGTCCATGTGCTTGTGCGTGCGGACGGCTTCACCGAGCTGATCGCCGATGGTGAAAACTGGATTCAAGGAGCTGAGGGGTTCCTGGAAAACCATGGCGATTTGATTTCCCCGAATCTTTTGCATGGCCTTTTCATCGAGTTTCAAAAGGTTTTGTCCGGAAAATAAAATTTCACCGTCCACGATTTCTCCGGGTGGAGACGGAATAAGGCCCAAAATACTGAGCGCGGAGACGGTTTTTCCACATCCGGATTCCCCCACGATACAAACAGTTTCTTTTTGACGGACCTCGAAACTGATTCCGTCCACCGCGCGCGCGCGTTCGCCGTCGCTTTGAAAATAGACCTTTAAATTGTCTACCCGAAGCAGGGCCGTGTCATGGGGCATGGGTCGTTTGTCCATAAATCGTCTAGTGTCTTTCTCTGAGTTTAGGGTTCAAAATGTCCCTTAAGCCCTCTCCGAAAAGGTTAAAAGAGAGTACGACAATCAATATGGCAATCCCCGGTATGAAGGTCAACCAGGGCGCATCAAAGATGAAGTTTTTTCCGTCCGAAAGGATGTTGCCCCAGGTGGCATGGGGCGGAGGTACGCCGAATCCGAGGAAGCTCAAGCCGGCTTCGGTTAAAATGGCCGAAGCAATACCGATGGTGGCCGACACCAGCACCGGTGCAACGGCATTGGGCATGATATGTCGAAAAATAATTCTGAAATTGCCGATGCCCAGAGCCTTTGCCGCCGCCACGAAATCCTGTTCTCTCAAAGACAGAAATTCAGCGCGGACAAACCGGGTGGTTCCCATCCAACTGGTCAATCCGATGACGATCATAATGTTATATATGCTCGCAGGAAGCAGGGCAACCACTGTTAAGATCAGAAAAAAACTCGGAAAACAGAGCATGATATCCACGATGCGCATGATCAGCGTGTCCACGGAAACCGCATTGCCCAAGAGGAGCGTTTTTAAGGCTGACGGCTTTTTTTCCGGTGATTCTTCCCGGGCTGACACCGAAAAAACAATGGTTGAAAGACAAAGCAGTATTAGGGCGGTTCCGGCAAAGACGGCGTTGATCAATATCAGACCGGTTCCACCCATCAAACACAAAATAAACAGAATATGAACGGTTTTAATATGATGTTGTCCGAAATATCCGGCGATTCCGCCCATGAAAATACCGATGAACACCGATATGCCCACAGCCACAAAGCCGACGGTCAACGAAACCCATGCCCCTTGAAGCATTCTCGCGAAAACATCTCGTCCCAAATCATCCGTTCCCATCAGGTAGACATTCAGGACCGGAACCTGGTCCGGACGCAAGGCTTTAAGATTCGGTTTGGACAACGGCGGGCGCAGCTTTTCCTCAAGACGAATCATGGCAGGGTCGAATACGGGTTTCGAGCCTGACGTCAAAACAAGGCCCGTGACGGCGCAGCAGAAAAAAAGAAGAAAAATAAAGAATCCTAAGGCCGCCAGCCGGTTTTGTTCCAGCATGCGACCGAACTCCTGCACCCGGGTCCGCTTTGGCGCCAACGGGGCCTCGATATAATCGGGCGTGTTGATGTGTTCTTCTTCAGGAGTCATTACAAGCGTATCCTCGGGTCGACAACAAGATAAAGCAAATCTGAAACAAAGGTGCCGGCCAGCACCAGAACCGCGGAAACGAAATTGACCGTCAGGATTACCGGATAGTCTCTGGCCAGGATGGCTTCATAGGCCATTCGGCCCATTCCGGGCCACGAAAAAATAGATTCGATGATCACCGAGCCGCCGATCAGCCCGGGCAAAATCAGGCCGAACATGGTGACAAAAGGCAAAAGCGCGTTTCGAAACGCGTGTTTATAGTGCACCTGATCCGGGGGGAGTCCTTTGGCTTTGGCGGTTCGGATGTAATCCTGGCCTTCCACCTCGAGCATTTGGCTTCGAACATATCTCGACAAGACGGCGATGCCGCCGGTGGCCCCCAATACGGAAGGCAGCAGCAGGTGCCAGATGCGGTCCATGATCATATGAGCGGTTGATGCGTTTGTGATGCCGAAAGTTTCCATGCCGATTACCGGAACATGGAAGTGGGTGACGACGAAAATGATCAGCACGTATGCAAAGAAAAATCCGGGAATCGAAATCAAAAGATACGATAAAAATGTGGCGGTTTGGTCGTAGATTCCGCCCCTGTGAATCGCGGAACGGATGCCCACCGGAAACGAAAGGGTCCAGGTAATGAGGGTGCCCACGATAAACAAGGGCAAACTGTTTAAAAAACGTCCCCATATCTTTCCAAGGACCGATTGATTGTCTTTCCAGGAAACGGTTTTCCCGGTGAAAAGGTCCCGGTAAAAATAGATATACTGAACATAAAGAGGTTTATCCAGGTGAAACTCTTTTTGAAAACGTTCCAAAATTTCGGGAGTGAACTTGGGGTTTAACGGATTCACCTGGCTCGGTTTGCCCGGGGCTAGATGAATGATCAAAAAGGAGACAATGGAGACAAAAAAAAGCGTAATGGTTTTTTGAACGACACTGCGCCCGATAAATGATAGCATGGTCTATCCTTTGTCCGTAAAATTGGGAACTTGCGGAAGCTTCACCCATCGATTAAAATAATAGGTGTAATCACCGGTTTTGGTGGGCGTTATTTTTTCATAGTGGACGGCGCCGTTGGCATCCACCGTTTTTATGACGATGCGCTTGTCCAAAACAGCGGTCCATTTGCTCACATAAAGAAAAGTGTACGGCTGCAGCTCGGCGATGATGGCGTGAAGCTTGTGACAGAATTCAACCTGCCGGTTGTGATTGTATTCCTGCCGGATCTTGATAATGAGGTCATCGGCCTCTTTGTTTTTAAAACCCACGAAATTGAGCTGGTATGGGTGGGTCTGGCTCGAGTACCATATTTGAAAAAGATCCGGCTCGATGTCCATCTGCCAGCCCAGCACCACAGCGTCAAAATCAAGTTTATAGATGCGCTCCTGAAGGAACACGGACCATTCCAAAATATCCGTGTGGACATCGATGCCGATCTGTTTCCAGGCATCCTGGGCAATGGCCAGAATCGCCTTTCGAAGGTCATTGCCGTTGTTGGTAATCAGCGTAAATTCGAACGCTTTGCCGTTTTTTTCAAGACGGCCGGCCTTGTTCCGTTTATATCCGACTGTTTCCAAAAGCTTCAATGCGCCTTCGGGGTCATAAGGAAGCGGTTTGATATTATGGTCATAATAGTCGGTCTGTTTGACAAAGGGGCCCGTGATCCGTTCCCCCTGGCCGTAAAGGACATATTTGATGATCTTGTTGATGTCAATGGCCATTCCGAGGGCCCGTCTCACCCGGGGATCATCAAAAGGCTTGCGTCTTTCGTTGTAACCGATATAGGTATATCCAAAGGAGGTTCCGGAAAAGTGCTGAAATCTCGGATCGTTTTCCAGGCGCTTGACCTGATGGGGTTCAACGCTGTAACTGTCGAGGGTGCCGGCGTAAAATTCCATTTCCTGGGTTAAAGGATCAGGGATAATCCGATAGACATATTGGTGATAATTCGGCGGCCCTTCCCAGTAATCGTCGAAACGATCCAGGGTGATGTACTGATCCGATTTCCATGTTTGAAATTTAAACGGCCCGCAACCCACTGGATGCCGGTTAAACGCGCTCTGGCGAAGGGAAAAGGTCTTCGGATCTTTGCCGAGGTGAACGGCTTCTTTTTTGAGGGCTTGTGAATTGAGCAGGTGTTCCGGAAGGATTCCGATGCTCCAGGTTGCGAAGGCCGGAGAGTAGAGCCGATTATAGATGATTTTAACGGTCAAAGGATCGATCACCTCAACGGTTTTCACCGGCTCGTAATCTGAAATTCTCGGCGACAGGTTTTTCGGATCCATGACGGCTTCATAGGTAAACCGGATATCATCGGCACCCACTAAATGACCGTCATGAAACTTCACTCCCGGCCTCAGATGAAACAAAAGAATGGGATTGTGTTCGGTTGCCGGGATCAGTTCTTCGGCGAATGCCGCCCATTGTTCTTGGGAAAGATGGGAATCGCATTTTAAGTAGTTTCTGCCGTGAAAGGATTCAAAGTAATTTTTTCCCACCAAACGGGTGAGATTTTTAAAAAGATGCTGATCCACCTGATTTAAAATGAGCTTGATCCTGGCCGGCGCCGTCGCCGTGAATTGAATCGTCTCTGGTTGGCCGCCGGTGGAACTCTGGACCTGCTTTTTGACCGTATAGGTTCGAGGCGGGACCACGGAAATATCCGTAATACGTTTCAGGGAACCCGCAAGATCGGGGTCTTTTGTTTTTGATAGTTTTTGGGCGCGCTTTATGAAGTCCGCAAGAGCGTATGCATTGACGTTGCCCAGTTCCGGAATGCGGGCAGAGGGGTTGACATAAAAGAACGCTTGCTCAAAAATTTGCCATGATTCGGCCACCCTCCCTCTGAATCGAAGATCTTTGTCCCGGTCAATGAGGCCCTCGAACACCAGGCCATTAATGGTGCCGCTGGAAGAATCGGCCGCAAGGACGGGGTTTAAAAGGCTGGCATCGCCGATGGATCCGGTAATATATTCGGTGAGGCGTGCAGGATTGCCCTTGGTTTGCTCTTCGTATGTCGGCTCCCAGAAATAAGACTGCAGCAAAACGATAATCAGCAGGATCGGCGCAAAAATTAAAAAGCGTTTGACGCGCATGGAAAGTTCGCCATAAGTAAATGTTTTTAAAAGATAAACACAAGCTATTCCTCACCATATGAGATTCGAGTTTTTGAGTCAAGCGAAAAGCTATCGGCCACATCGTGAATCGGATCGAGAACTCGGCCGGCGCTCATAAAAATCAATCACTTGACCAATTCCATCGATTGATTATATGTTACGGGCAACCCGGAAATAACTAGGCGGAGTATCAGTGCAATGAAACGATTATTCAGGATTATTTTTTTAGTTGTTTTGGTTTCCATCGGGGTTCTGGGCGTTCGGTGGTTTGTAAATGTGGAGGAGAAAGGGTCCGGCGCCGAACTCAAGATCTACGGAAATATCGATATCCGAAAGGCCGATCTTGCGTTTAATGAACAGGAGCGCATCGCCGGGGTTTTAGTGGAAGAAGGTGACCGCGTTGCAAAAGGCCAGGTGCTGGCGATGCTGCAGACCCATCGTCTGCAAGCTCAGATCAAAGAGGCCGAGGCGCAAATCGCCGCCCAGCAGGAGGTGGTGAAACGGTTGGAAGCCGGAACCCGTTCCCAGGAGATCGCGCAGGCGCGGGCTGAATTGGCGGCGGCAAAAGCCACCGTCCACAATTCGATGTTGAATTTCGAGCGCGTCAGCCAAACATCCGGGGCCGGTGCGACAAGCGAGCAAGCCCTGGACAATGCCCGGGCCCAGTTCGATGTGGATAAGGCCCAACTCGACGTCAAGAAAAAGGCACTGAATCTGGCGCTGGAAGGCCCGCGCAAGGAAGATATTGCAGCGGCAAAAGCCACTCTGGAGGCGTTCGAAGCATCCCTGTTGCTATTAAAAATACGGCTTGGGGAGATGACGCTGATATCACCGGCACCGGGTATTATCCAAAACCGGATATTAGAACCCGGAGAAGTGGCAAATCCAAGCCGGCCGGTTGTTACACTGGCCTTAATCGATCCCAAATGGGTGCGGGCCTATGTTCCGGAGCCGGACCTCGGCCGGATCAATCTTGGCATGAAGGCCAGAGTCTTGAGCGATTCGTTCCCGGATCAAAGTTTTAAAGGCTGGATCGGTTTTATTTCTCCGGTGGCCGAATTTACCCCGAAAACCGTGGAAACCGAGGATCTGCGGACAAAACTGGTGTATGAGGTGAGGGTTTTTGTTCATGACTTAAAAGACCAGCTCCGTCTCGGAATGCCGGTCACGGTCATCGTGGATCTCACGCCTTCGGACGGTGCCTCCGAAAGCGGCAAAGTTTTGCCAAAAAAACCCGCCCAACCGGTTAAAGGATAGCCGTCCATATGGCGGTTCAGTTTCATACGCGACCCACGGATGCCGCAGATGTGGTGCTGTCGGTCCGGAATCTGGAAAAGACCTTTCTTTCCAAAAAAGGGCCTGCGGTTCAGGCTTTGAAGGATGTTTCCTTCGATGCCATTCGCGGTCAGGTCACCGGACTTGTGGGGGCGGACGGCGCCGGTAAAACCACCCTGATCCGTACGGCAGCCGGCCTGATGGTGCCCACGGCCGGAACCGTAATCGTTCTGGGCCTCGACAGCGTGATCGATACCATCGAGATTCAGAGCCGCGCCGGTTATATGCCCCAAAAATTCGGACTGTATCAAGATCTGACCGTAAAAGAAAACATGGATCTTTATGCCGATCTTCAAGGGGTGCCGTCTTCGGATCGGAAGGCCCGGTATCACCGGTTGCTCCGGATGACCGGCTTGGAACCGTTTACCCGGCGCAGGGCCGGTGCGCTTTCCGGCGGAATGAAACAGAAGCTGGGACTGGCCTGCTCGCTCATCAAGTCGCCCCAGATGCTGCTGTTGGACGAGCCCACCGTGGGCGTCGATCCGATCTCGCGCCGCGAGCTGTGGAAAATCGTTTACGAATTGGTGGAAAAAGACGGCATCGGGGTCCTGCTCTCGACCGCCTATCTGGATGAAGCCGAGCGATGCGATCATGTGGTGGTGCTTCATAACGGGGAGAAACTTGCCGAAGGAACGCCCGAAGAATTCAAAGAGCGTGTGGGACAAAACGTTGCGCTCGTAAAGCCGGCGACGGGCATCAAGGCCCGCCAAATACACACGTATCTGGTGGGCAAGCCGCATATTATCGATGCGACCATACGGTCCGGAAGGGTGCGCGTGGTCACCGATGTTCACGGCACCCAAGCCGTGGCCGACGCTTTACCGAAACAATGGCCGGAAGCCATCACAAGCACCCCCCCGACTTTTGAAGATGCCTTTATGACCCTGATTCCCCACAAAGAAAGCCACTTTCAAATCAACCCCATGGACGAGACGTCAGAAAAAACCATCCAAAAGCAAGAGGTGGTGGTGCAAACTACAGATTTGAAGAAAACCTTCGGTGATTTCGAAGCGGTCAAAGGACTCACTTTCGAGGTGCGGCGCGGCGAGATTTTCGGACTTCTCGGTCCCAACGGCGCCGGAAAAAGCACCACTTTCCGGATGCTCTGCGGATTGTTGAGCGTTAGTGCCGGTGAGATCAGTGTGGCCGGCCATGATCTGCGGCACTCGCCGTCCAGGGCCCGATCCCGTTTAGGGTACATGGCCCAGCAGTTCTCCCTTTACGGCCAGCTCAACGTACGGGAAAATCTGAATTTTCTCGGAAGGGCCTACGGCCTTGCCGGGAATCGGCTGCGGGAACGAATGGAATGGGCGTTCACGGAATTCGGGCTCGGCAAGTGGCGCGAAAAGGCCGCCGCCGGGCTGCCGGGCGGTTACAAACAGCGCCTGGCCATGGCCGCTGCACTGTTGCACGAGCCGGAGATTCTTTTTTTAGACGAACCGACGTCGGGCGTGGATCCTTTGGCGCGCCGCGAGTTCTGGCTCAGGATCAACGGCTTTGCCGAGCAGGGCGTGACCGTGGTCGTGACAACGCATTTTATGGAAGAATCCGAATACTGCGACCGGATGTTGATCATGTCCCTGGGAGAAAGCCTTGCCAAAGGCACGCCTTCTGAAATCCGGGCGCTGGTCCGTTCAAAAGAAAACCCGACTCCGACCATTGAAGATGCGTTTATCGCCCTTGCCGAAGGGACTATTGTACCTTCCGGTAAAGGAAATGACATGGAAACCAGCAGGGGGGGGGAATGACGCCGCGGGCTCTTTTTTTTATGCGCATGCGGGGAATTTTGCGCAAGGAACTGCTCCAGATCCTGCGGGATCCCAGCAGTATCGCCCTGGCCATTGTGTTGCCCTTGGCGCTGCTTTTTATCTTTGGATACGGGGTCACCCTGGATGCCGACAACGTTCCCATCGCCGTTGTGCTCAATGACAACAGCCCGGCGGCCCGGGAGGTGTCGGCCAGATTCGATCAGTCGCCCTATTTTAAAACCGTTCATTTGACATCCATGGCCGAGGCAGTGATGCAGTTGAATCAACGTCGTGTTGACGGTATTTTTCACCTCCAAAGCGATTTTTCTTCCAGGCTGGACAAGCTGAATCCGGCGCCGGTTGAGATGATTGTCAACGGTATCGATGCCAATCGGGCCCGGTTGATTCAGGGATATGCACGCGGGGTGCTTCAAACATGGATCGAGCTGCGCCGGGCCCGGGGCGAACCGGTGGCCGCCCCCGCCGTGAACATCTCCCAACGGGTCTGGTTCAATGAATCCGCCGTCAGCCGCAACTTTCTGGTGCCGGGTCTCATCACCCTCATCATGACCCTCATCGGAATTCTGTTGACCGCACTGGTGGTGGCCCGGGAATGGGAGCGCGGGACCATGGAGGCCATTCTGGTTACGCCGATCCGAAGGATTGATCTTTTACTGGGGAAGGTGCTTCCCTATTTTATCCTGGGCATGATGGGCATGGGATTGTCCGTGTGGGTCGGGGTCATGCTTTTTGATGTGCCGTTTCGCGGCTCCGTTTGGGCCCTATTTATCATGAGTGCGCTTTTCATGCTGGCGTCGTCCGGTTTCGGTTTGCTGATATCCGCGGCTATTCGCGTTCAATTTGTGGCCGCACAGATTTCCATTGTGGCGGGATTTTTGCCCGCGCTCTTTCTTTCGGGCCTTATTTTCGACCTGGGAAGCACTCCCCTTGTCATTCGGATCGTGAGTCACGTGGTGCCGGCGCGGTATTTCGTGGACATCAGCCATACCCTTTTCATGGCCGGTGACGTCTGGCCGGTGCTGCTGCCCAATGCCTTGGCGCTTTCCGGCATGGCTGTTTTGTTCATCAGCCTCGCTTTTCGTAAAATCACCAAGCGTCTGGAGGGGTAATGGATTTTTTGCGCCGTATCATCGCATTGACGATTAAAGAATTCATCATGATCTTAAAGGACCCCAAAAGCCGCTTTGTCGTTATCGGCCCACCCTTGATCCAGTTTTTCGTGTTCGGGTATGCCGCCACCTATGATCTTAAAAACGTGAGCTATGCCGTATTCGACGAGTCTCGAACCCCCGAGTCCCGGCAACTTTTGTCCCGATTTGAAGGATCTGAAAATTTCGAACTGACAAAGACCCTTTTGACCGAAAAAGAGATTGCCGTTATGATCAACCGTGAAAAAGTCCGCCTGGTTATCCACATCGGGCCCGAGTTCAGCCGCGATCTTCACAACGGCCGGCCGGCGACCCTCCAGGTGATCGTGGACGGCCGCAATTCCAATGTGGCCCTGATCGCTTTGGGGTATATCGGAAATATTGTCGAAACGTACAACCAGGAACTGGTAAAAGACGGCGTGGTTGGGATGGGCGGTCCCGGGGTGGTGCTGGTGGACCGTGCATGGTTCAATGCCAACCTCCAGAGCAGATGGTTCATTGTATCGGCGTTGGGCGGCATCATCAGCATGGTGGTGGTCATGATTTTGACCAGCCTTTCCGTGGCGCGGGAGCGCGAATTCGGCACTTTCGACCAGCTTTTGGTCGCGCCGTTCAACCCCGGAGAAATTCTTGTCGGCAAATCGTTGCCCGGAATGTTTTTCGGCATCATGGACGCGCTGTTGTTTTCCGCAGGCGCGGTTTATTGGTTCGGTGTACCGTTCCGCGGAAGCGTCTGGACCCTTGTTCTGGCCCTCGGGTGTTTCATCATCACCATTGTGGGGGTTGGTCTTCTCGTGTCGTCCCTGTCCATGACCATGCAGCAGGCCCTGCTCGGATCCTTTGTTTTTATGATGCCATCGGTCATCCTTTCCGGTTTCGCCACGCCCATCGAAAATATGCCCCACTGGCTTCAAGTCGGAACCTTGCTCAATCCCTTGCGCCACATCATCACCGCCCTGCGCAATATATTCCTCGAAGGCGCCGGTGTAAGCATGATTTGGTCCCAGCTCTGGCCGCTCTTGCTGATGGCCGGTTTTACGCTGCCCCTTGCGGGCTGGATGTTCCGGCACCGGTCCCAGTGAAAATGGCCATGTCTTTCAAGCAGGCATACCGGAATTAATTGTCTAATATTTTAAACCGGTTAGTAAGGAAGATTGAAGTCTCCTTGCTGCCCGTAAGCATCCACCTTTCCATCCAGCAGCCTGACGTAATATTCATCGGTGTAAAACATACCCGCATTATTCCGATATTTAAGATATTCCACATGCCCGCTGGCACTGGTGATGTCGGGCGTACCGATCGTTTGGATGACTTCTTGTTTGGTCATACCCAGTTTTAGATGGTTCATTCTTTGAAACGATCCTGCACAGGCGAAAAGGAAAGCAGCTGAAACAAGTACTCCCATAATTCGAAAAGGTTTCATTTTAACCCCCCTGAAATGAGTATTGGCCGAGATATTTCATTAAAGTTATGACTATTTAGATCTGGAGATTTGAAATACATTTATTATATATAAGCATCAAAGATGGGACTGCAAATCAAAATTCCGTTGATTGCCGTCATCTCTTATGACAAGACGAAACCGCCAATAATGTGCCTCATAATTGCATTAATCACCCAAATAAATTAAAGGCTTTTTAACCACTTGCAGAGTTTTTCGGTTGCAACGACAGGTCCTGCACAATAGGCATAAAGAAAATTATCATCCAGCGGCAGTGACGTCGGAACTTGAGCGGCTGCCTCGAGGGCCTTTTGGCCATCAAAGTTCACATAAGCCAGGCGCGCTGTGAGTTCTTCAGGTGCTCTTCCAAAATCCATGCCCGGCAGGAGGGCGATTCCGGTTTCTTTCAAGAGATGCTCACAAAACTCATGACTGGTTGTAATGCCAAAGGACTGGAGTTTTTCACCATATTTTTTAAAATCCGGAAACAGATAAAATCCGCCATGTGGAGAAAGGACATCGACCCCTGTGGTTTTAAACAGAGATATCAGTTTATTTCCAATGGATCGCAAAATTCTTTTTACCTGGTAAAGATACCGTTCAATTTCTTCACACTCCTGAAACGCACTTATTGCCGCATATTGTATCGGTGCGCTGGTGGAGGTAAATGTCTCACTGGCCACGACGGCCATGGCATCTTGGAGCCACCTGAGACATTTTGGAAAAACAAATAGTCCCAAGCGCCACCCCCCCGCACCGCACCATTTGCTGAGCCCACCGCTGAAAATGGTTCCTTCCGGATATAGCGGAACAATGGAGTGATGATCGCCTTCATGATGCAGTTTACCATAAATTTCATCTGAAAGCAGAATAACCCTATACCGCTTAGCGATATCGGCAATTTTTTGTAATGCTTCCAAACCATAGGTTGTTCCGGTCGGGTTGGAAGGATAATTCAGGACAACGATTCGCGGACGGGATGGATCAGAGCTGCAAAGCTTGTCCAACTGCTCCGGGGTCAAACACCAGCCATTTTTGGCATGGGTATGCAAGAACCTTATCTGGCGGCCGATAATCTGCGCCTGGGGCGCATAGGATACCCATGCCGGAGTGGGGATCACGATGTCTCCATAATATACCAACTGAAGGATAAACATCAGTACTTTAGAACCCGGACCAATCAATACATCATCTTCGGTGCATTCAATTCCGAATGTCCGGTGATGGTGTTCGGCTGCGGCCCGGCGAAGTTCCAGGAGACCTTTGACCGGAAGATAGTCTTTCTGAAACGCATTGCGCTTCAGTGCATCGACGATGATGTCGGGCACCGGAAAGGGCGACTGCCCAAGCCCCATTTTATAGACGTCCACTCCCTGTTTGCTCAGCTGATTCGATCGCTCGTTGATCGCCAATGTCGCGGATGGCGGCAAGCCTCTGACATTCAGGTTTAATTGTAAATCCGGCGCCACATCGCATCCAATCACGTGTTCGGCATTTTCGGTTTTAGAGCTCATAAAATCACCTCAACCCGCGCTCAACATCATTGATTCTTGCCCATCAAGCGATTTGCAGATAAAATCCCAAATCCTTTTCATATAATTTCGGTTCAACGCAATTCGCGCCCACCATGCGATTTCTGATCCATATCACCTTGAATATTCGGCGGATTTCCGATCTCATCGGATTGTCGAGCTTAAATGCCACGTCCAATGTATCATTGATCGAAATTTTGTGGGACTTCAGACTTTCAAAGCGGATGCCTTTCATTGAAAGTTCCCTGATAATCATCTCTCCTTTATCACTTTTACCTTGAACAATGTATTCACCCGCCAGGCTGACGCTTTTTCGGTAATACTTTCGAAATTCGAGAATGAACTCGAGAATTTCGCCACATTTACATTCGACCTTCAGATTTTTTGGAGAGCCATTGAAACTGGTGGTATCGATATTTTTCTCAAACCCGCAATGGGGGCAGACTACGGTCACGTGACCGGTATCGTCCACATAAATTTTTTTCATTGATTATCCTCTTTTTCCATATCATAAATGATGATTTACACGTCATGGGTTTAAATATCGCATTTTCTGGATGGGCATCACTTATGTTTGTAAATAAGTTCCCAAATCATGTTCAATTGATTTTGGATCGAAGAACTGCCCCCCGACATTGCGATCGATGATCCATTTGATTTTCACGGGTGTACTTATTTTTGTTTTCATTGGATTGTCTAATGCAAATTTTATTTCAACTTTATCTTCTCTGGAAATATAATGCGGATGGAGACTTTCAAACCGGATTCCGCCTAGAGATATATCTTCGACGATGATTTCTCCTTTTTCAGTTTTTCCCTGGACAAAGTATTCACCGGGAAGCCGGACTTTCTTACGAAAATGCTTTCGAAATTCCAACGTGATCCGAAAAACTTCTCCACACCGGCATTTGGCCTTCAGTCTTTTATGCGTCTCCCTGAAGTTCGCGACATCTAAATTTTTCTCAAATCCGCAATGGGGGCAGGCTATCGTCGCTTGATTGGAATCGTCTACATACACTTTTTTCATCATTTTCATAAGTCTCCAAATTTTCAAATCACGATAGTCACTTGAAGTTTGAAACGCGCAAAACAATTTTTCCGATGTGATGGCCGCTCTCCATGAGCCGGTGGGCTTCGGCAGCATCCGAAAAGGGGAAAACCGCAAAGATTTTAGGCCGGATTTTTCCGCTCTCGATCAGCGGCCAGATAACGGTCTTGAGGTTTCCGGCAATGGCCGCCTTTGCTTGGGCCGACATCGGCCGCAAGGCGGAACCGGTCAGAACCAGGCGTTTGAAAAGCACTTGACTCAGGTCGATTTCAACCTTTGCCCCTTTTATAAAGTTGATGCTCACCACCCGTCCGTCTCTGGCAGCCAGATCCAGGTTCCGGCCGGTATAGTCGCCGCCGACCATGTCGAGAATGACATCCACGCCATACCCTTTTGTGGCCGCTCGAATTTCCCGGACAAAATCCTTATTTGTGTACAGAACCGACAGATCGGCTCCCATGGCCTCACATGCCCGGCATTTTTCCGGCGTGCCTGCAGTGGCAGCAACCCACGCCCCCATTGATTTGGCCATCTGGATGGCGGTCGTCCCGATGCCGCTGCTCCCGCCGTGTACCAGGAACCGCTCTCCCTTTTTGAGACCGGCGCGGTCGAACACGTTGCTCCACACGGTAAAAAAAGTCTCCGGCAGGGCTGCGGCTGATTCCATGTCAAGACCCGCCGGAACCGGCAGGCACTGTCCCTGGGGCACGGCAACGTACTCCGCGTACCCTCCGCCATTGGTCAGCGCACAGACATCGTCGCCGATTTTCCATGTCGCGGTGACCTTTCCCAGAGCCACAATTCGTCCGGACACCTCGAGCCCGAGGATGGGTGACGCCTCCGGCGGCGGCGGATATCGCCCTTGCCGCTGCATGAGGTCCGGCCGGTTTATACCCGCGGCCGCCACCTTTATCAATACCTCGCCCGGACCGGGCTCGGGCCGCGGACCTTCCGCCACCACCAAAACCTCGGGTCCGCCGCTTTTCGGCGTATCAATATAGCGCATAGAACCACCCCTTTAAGGAAGGCAAAATACCTTACTGGAAAGCATCCTGCAGCTTGCTGCAAAAACCTCTTCAATTTACCAGTAGATGGAAATCAAAAGAAAGCATTTAGATGATTTTTGTTTGAAACTATCATGGTTGATCCCATTTTGTCATGTTGTTTATGCAACGTTAGAGTTTAGCTGTTTACTGAAAGAATAATGGATCTTGGCCTTATAGGGCAACATGTTTAATATCTTGATAAGCTGTTTCATCAAGCTGACTGATCTCCCAGTTATTTTGCAAATTTAACCAAAACTGAGGGCTGCCTCCCAAAGCCTTGGAAAGCTTCATTGCCATTTCTGCACTAATGCCTCTTTTGCCGCGGCATATTTCATTAATGGTTTTCGGTAACACCCCGATATGTTTTGCAAGCGCCGATTGAGTGAGACTAATCTCGTCAAGCTCATCTTTTAAAACTGCACCGGGATGGATAGGAGTATAATGTGTCTGATTCATTTTTATAGCGCCTTTATTTAATGGTAGTCGACAATCTCGACATCCATCGCGTTTTCTTCTTCCCATTTAAGACAAATCCGGTATCGGTCATTTATTCGTAGGCTATATTGACCTTGTCTTTTTCCGTTCAGTTTTTCAAAACGATTTCCCCGTATTTCCTGTAAATCTTGCATTGACGTTACAGCGCCCAAACGGGCAAGTTTTATTTGGGCTTTCCAATGCAGCCCCTTCGGAAGCGTCCTAAGAGCCTCCTTGGTGACGCTGCCATAATTTATATCCTCGGTTCCTTTGGTTTTGAAATTTCGAATAGCCATTTTGTGTTTTAAAGAAAATTATACCCATTATACCGGAACCCGGTATAATGGTCAAAGAGTATTTTATAAAAAATTAAAGGGTAAAATTAAAGCGTATAGAATTTTATTCAACATATATGCCAAATTCTGTTTTGTGGGTCAGCGAAAGCAAAGACCCTCATTTGATGGAGGATTGTGAGAAGCGAGCCGGAATATTGAGATGACTATAGTTGGTGGAAGAGATTAAAAATGCACAAAAAACTGTGCGTGAGTGCACAGCTTTTTGTGCATAACAACCTTGGGAGAAGGCGTTTATTCAGAAACAGACCGGCCTCGTCACATTCGGCATTTCCGGGTCGTGTCCATTCAGGCAGTAAGCCACGTGACCCGAGAGATCCGCCCGATAAAGAGGTTTTGCCAAAACCGCGTCAATATTAAGACCTTCAAAGTGCTGAGGAACAAGTCCGGGACTTCCCGTCAGAATAATTACCCGCAGATGGGGGACAGGGCCTTTGCCTTTTTGAGCAAGGAAATACCGTCCATTCCGGGCATCACGAGGTCCGTAATCAAGAGTTCGAAGTCCTGCCGGCGTAAGGCGTCGAGTGCGGCTGCCCCACCTCTGACAGCGATTACCTCGTAATCTGCGTCCTTCATGATGCAGCTAATAACATGCAGGACAATCGCGTTATCATCAACAACAAGGATTTTTCGTCCTGCGGGGCCACTTGTTTTCCGCGTCATGGGGGCCGAAATTTTTTTGCGTCCAACTAGTGTATTTTCCCCTCCGGTATAACTATAGTGCATCGCTTTTTGACGTTACACGCTACACCTTGATTTTTAGCACCAGCGTTCATCAGATCGTCTGATCGGCTGTAAGCGAATGGTTTTTCATTCACCCCTCGGTTGTTGATTTTCAACACTTTGACTGTCTTATCCACCATCTCCCTTTCTACAAAATGTATGAAAATCCATTCATTTGTCCGGCTTTATTCAAATTTTTATTCGGATGATTGAATGGTATTTATAATAAAGACAGCTGAATAATTATATTTCACAGGTTTGGCACATCAATTGCTTTTAAATAATTAGTGAGGTTTAAAACCCTTTGGGTTGGTTTTTTTGTGGACCCAGAAATGTAAACAGTAAATGCGAAACAAAGGAGATATGAAAAACATGAAGGCGATCACCTGCTTTTCTGCCCTCCTGTTGCTCCTGGTCATGGCACTGTATGTATCGCAAAGTGTCTACGCCGGCGAAGTCCAGTTGGGTGACAAGGTAACCACCGTCAAGCCCGGGAATGTAACCACGCTTTGTCCATTTCCCGGCTGTGAGAAGGGGCAGCATATTGCCCGCATACCCAAAGGAACGGTTTTGGAAGTCGAAGGTATGATGAAGGTCCGGTATGGACATTCAACGGCGAAGTGGGTTGAGACGACTTATAAAGACAAAAGAGGATGGATCAGCATTCACGACACGAACAAAAAGA
>JBAUWG010000286.1:0-1548 GCA_049583675.1 Desulfobacterales bacterium
GGTATATGCCGTTAATACCGCCGGAGCATTTGTAGGAACACTTTTATCCGGCTTTTATCTGATTCCTAACTACGGTCTGCCGGCGACCATGGTCAAAACCTCATTTCTGAATCTGGGGGCGTTTTTCTTTTTTCTGATTTTGCCGAAAATTTTAAAGCAGGACGAAACCCCTCAAGAATCCAAGGAAAATATCGAACAAATGATGCCCGAACCCTCATCGGACATCGGGAGATTTCTACCTCCACTCCTTTATTCGATTGCCTTCCTGACTGGTTTTTATGCCATGACCCTGGAAAATGTGCTGATTCGGATCACCAACCTCTCTCTGGGAAGTTCCTCATATTCCTTTACGATCATTGTTTCGGTTTTTATACTCTCAATCGCCGCCGGCAGTTTCGTCATCGGCCGTTTTAAACAGATCTCAAGATGGTTGTTATATGTCAATCAGGTTCTGATATCCATATTTCTGCTGATCATTTTTATCACACTGGATAAATGGCCATACTGGGCACATCTGAGCCGGATTTCGTTCCAGTCGAACATCGCCGGTTTTTGGGGATATTATCTTCAGGTCTTTTTGGGACTCGCCTGCATCTTGATTTTGCCCATAGGCCTAATAGGGGCTACCGTTCCGATTATTTTCCACGAATTGAAGCGGGATTTGCCCAAAGTCGGGCAGTATTCGGGAATAATTTTTTCTTGGAATACCGCGGGCAACCTGATCGGGAGCCTGATCGGCGGGATCTTTTTATACTATATTTTTAACAATCGCGGAGTGTTTTTGTCGGCCGCGTTTTTAGCGGCTTTATCCGCCGGACTTGCGGGATGGCATTTATCCAAAAGGGTTATTGCGTCGTCCGCGGTATTGTTTATCATTATCGGTTTCATGGGGTTATCTTCTTCTTTCTTTAAATCAAAAAATTTTACAATCGGCACTTTTCGACTTCGAAGCCCTTTGCCATATTCTTTCTCAAATTCCAAAAATTTTTTCAAAACAATAGATAAAGGAATTGAAGTGAAATATTATAACGACGGACCGACCGCCACGGTAGCCGTCACACAAGACAAAAAGAAATTTCCTTTTTTTGATAAAAAGTCGATGGCATTATTTATTAACGGCAAGTCAGATTCTTCCACCATCGGTGATATATATACGCTTAAACTCCTTTCGCACATACCGGCCTTGCTGGCAGAAAAAAGAAACAACATTATGGTTGTCGGCCTTGGCACAGGTGTTACCGCCGGAGAGCTAACGCTTTATCCGGATGTGGATCGGATTGACGTCGCCGAAATATCCCCTTCCGTTGTGGCAGCCCTCCCTTATTTTGGAGAATTCACACATAGTATCCAAAAAGACCCGCGAGTCCATATCCTTATCGGTGATGCCTTTCGCATTATAGGAAGAAGCAACAAGAAATGGGATATTGTCATCTCTGAACCCAGTAATCCGTGGGTTACTGGGGTTGATTCACTTTTCACCCGTGATTTTTATCGACTGGTTAGAAGCCACCTCACCGAAAAGGGTGTGCTGATGCAGTGGGCCCATAC
>JBAUWG010000287.1:0-7986 GCA_049583675.1 Desulfobacterales bacterium
GTAAAAAACGAGTTCTCTGAATTTCCGGTAACATTCAGCTATAAAGAACTGAAACGAATGATGCAAAAGGTACTGTCAAACCATTCAAACCCATCAAATACCCGGAACTGAAACCTGAATATATGCCCAAGCACAAAACCACATGCCGGGTGAGATACGTCGACACGGATAAAATGGGCTTTGTTTATCATGCCAACTACTTGCGATGGTTTGAAATCGGCCGCTCTGAAATGCTCAGGTCCATGGGGGTTTCTTATAAATCCCTAGAATCAAAAGGTTTTTATCTCCCATTATCCGAGATGTATTGTAAGTTTAATGCCCCTTCGCAATATGACGATATTTTGCTGATTGAAACATCTTTCGATAATCGCTACCGGGCGGGCATGAAATTCGATTACCAAATATTCAGCGAAGACGGTGATAAACTCCTTGCCAGCGGGTATACAAGACATGCTTGCGTAAACGTCGGCGGCCATGTGGTAAGACCCCCTAAATTTTTGTTGGACTTGATTGCCGGGCACTCTGATTTTTCTGCATCATCCAATATCAGTGTCCATCCATAAATGAAGATTTTTGTTCAAGACCACTTGTCCGGCGTAGCCTCCAGGCGAAGACGGAAGGCATGCGAAAAAAATAACCGCAGGCATATGGGTTGATATTCCGAGGATTATTTTTTAAGCATAACGCAGAGATTGGGCAAAAAAACCATTTATGGATGGGCACTAACTAAGCGAATGGCGTCTGAATTCGAATGATTCCTTTTTTTTAATGTTACTTCTTGATAGAATCTGGGTTTGTTATGCTGATAGATATTGCTAAATTTGACCAGGCCCGTCTCCTCATTATCGGAGATCTAATGCTCGACGAATATCTCTGGGGAGATGTTGACCGGATCTCCCCTGAAGCACCGGTGCAAGTGGTCTCCGTCCAAAACGAAGATTTCGCTCTGGGAGGCGCCGGCAATGTGGTCAACAACGTTGCGGTGCTGGGCGGAAAAGTTTCCGTAGCAGGTGTCGTCGGCACCGGTCGTAACGGACAGCTTATTCTCAATATGTTTAATGAACTGGGCGTCGATATCGAAGGCATTGTCAAAGAGCCCGGTCGCATCACTACCCGGAAAACCAGGATCATCGCCGTAAACCACGCAAATCAGCAGGTACTCAGAATTGACAGAGAAAAAAAACAAGACATTTCCGGCTCGACTCTGGAAAAAATGGCACGAATCATAGAAGACAAGATGCCCGATATCGATGTGGTTTTGATTTCCGACTACGGAAAGGGTTTGATTACCGAGCGCTTGCTTTCGCAGGTGATTGCATCTGCAAAAAAGCATAAGAAGATGACCATTGTCGACCCAAAAGGACAGGATTTTTCGAAATATTCAGGCGTATCGCTTCTCACGCCCAACAAAAAAGAAGCAGCCCTGGCTTCAAATGTGGATATTATCGATGACCCCAGTCTTGAAAAGGCGGCGAATAAAATCCTTCAAAGCGTCGACCTCGGCCAGCTCTTGATCACCTGTGGAAAGGACGGAATGGTTCTCTTTGAAAAAAACAAAGACGCCTTCAAGGTCAAGGCCGAGGCACGGCAGGTTTTCGATGTTTCCGGCGCCGGTGATACGGTTCTGGCGGTATTGGGCCTGACCATTGCATCCGGAATATCCATCAAAAACAGTCTGGTCGTTGCCAATGCGGCCGCCGGAATGGTTGTGGGTAAAGCCGGAACGGCAACGGTTTCAAAGCAGGAACTTGCTTCAGCTTTGAAAATCGTTATGGGAAAGGTTGGAACCGCAACGGCTTCAGAGCAAAAACGCACTTCGGCCCTGAAATCGGATGACCTTGGCCTGCCGGACAAATACAAAAAATTATCCGAGCTTCCGGCGCTCATCAAAGACCTCAAGAAAAATGGAAAGCGGTTGGTATTGACCAACGGCTGCTTCGACTTATTGCATGCGGGCCACATCATGCTCTTTTCTGCGTCAAAGCATATGGGAGATATCCTTTTCGTTGCCATTGATGATGATGAATCCGTCAAAATCCTAAAAGGTTCCGGAAGGCCTGTCATCAAAGCAAATGAACGGGTCAGGATCATTAGCGCCCTCGATGCCGTGGATTACGTCGTTGTATTTTCCTCCCCTGAGCTTAAAAAATTAATTGAAATCATACAGCCGAATATTCTGACTAAAGGATCCAACTATACAGACAAAGAAGTGTTCGGGCATGAACTTGTTGAAAAGTTCGGCGGGCGAGTTGAGCTGATTCCGGTGACCGAAAATATTTCATCCACCCGTATCATCGATAATATTAAAAGCATTCGGCAGGAATGATGCTTCTGGACAACGTGCCATTCATACAAGAAAATAATGATGGGATTATACTGAACATCCTCATCCAGCCACGATCCTCAAAGAACATCGTTGCCGGACCGCATGGCGACGCCCTGAAGATCAGACTCACGGCACCGCCTGTGGACGGGGCCGCCAACAAAATGTGCATTGAATATCTATCGAAATGGGTCAACATCCCCAAATCCTCCATTGAAATTATATCCGGACACGCCAGTAGAACCAAAAGGGTGTTGTTGCGATGCGGAAATAATAACAAGGATCGGAAACGCATCCGTTCTTTTCTATCATCCATATCAAGTCAAAAAACACCTTGACATGCTTCTTCATTTTGGATAAGTAAAAAGATTAATTCGTTGATGCGGGGTGGAGCAGTCAGGTAGCTCGTCGGGCTCATAACCCGAAGGTCGTAGGTTCAAATCCTGCCCCCGCTACCAAAATAATAACAGGGGCTTAGGATATTTTCTAAGCCCCTTTTCATTTTTTGTTTTCCTGATTTCCAACCCTGTTTCCAAGCTATAGCTTAAAATCAAGTTAGGGGCTTTCAGCCATCCTATCCACTTTGGCGAAGTCTGCTCGCCCAAATTGGAATGATGGATTTTGGACCTAATTGCCCCTTGACCAAAGCCTCAATTTTTTTTACAATTCTAACATAATTGATTTAGATTTGTTTTTCCCAAGAACAAGAAGTTATTTTGATGTAATAAAAAAAGAAAGGGAAATATTATGCCTTTAGCATTACAAGCCAAAACTTATCCCCACATTGGATCTGACCCTAAAATCGCCGATGGAAAACCTATAATTGTTGGGACTCGAATCACTGTCAGATGTATTGCCGGATATTATCAAATGGGTATGAGCGCTGACGAAATTTTAACAACTTTGCCGCACTTAAAACCCTCACAGGTCCATTCAGCTTTGGCATACTATTTTGACCATCAAGAGGAGGTTGACTCGGATCTGGCTGAATCTTCAGATGTGGAGTTCTGGAAATCACAGACTGCGTTGCACCCTGACCAGAAAGCCCCGAATGTATGAAAATCGAACTATTTCTGGACGAAGATGTACATTCAGGGTTGGCCCATGCCTTGCGAAAAAGAGGATATGACGCCATTCATGCTCAAGAACTGGATCGGAAAGGCCTGTCTGATTCAGATCAGCTTCTATTTGCCATTCAGCAAGAACGATGTCTCTTTACTTTCAATGTGAAAGATTTTGTGACCCTCCACAACCAGCATGCAAAAAGCCGACAAGAACACTGGGGAATCATTGTTTCAAAACAACTTCCATTCAGAGAAACGATGTCAAAATTGTTACGCCTGCTTCAGCGTACCCCTAAAGATAAAATGAAGAACCATTTGGAGTTCTTGTAGATTCTCTTAATCACCTCACTTACTTGCGCACTATTGATAGTCTCTATTCTTCCTCTCTTCCCATTAAAGGCACATTTGGTAATTCGATATCCTCATATTCCAACGGCTCGCCGTCCGTATCTTCAACACGGAACACCGCTTTTGTGCCAAAACCTATCAGCAGTTGCTTTTCTTCGCCGGTGTCACTACACCGGGTGTGTCGTTTTTGTGTCATTTTTATTTTGGACTATTTCGATTATTTAATACATGGTCGTTTCTGAAAGGTGCTAATAACGATTATTAAGATTATGGAATGTAAGGGAAAGCCCGTGTATCAACGGTTTATCTTATGTAGTCCTTGCAAATCCTTGAACAGGCTCATAACCCGAAGGTCGCAGGTTCAAATCCTTCCCCCGCTGCCAAAATGATAACAGGGGCTTAGGAAATTTCCTAAGTCCCTTTTCATTTTTTGTTTTCCTGATTCTCTACGATATATCCAATCTATCTGCCCTGTGAAATCAATATTTAGATTTACCCGGGGCAGATCCTATTTCTCTGGAGCCGCACTACGACAGAGACGGACAAACCTCAAGAATGGCCCAATTCAGGTAAGACAATAAAATTACACATTCAAGTTTAACAATATTTTTGCGAGACGACATAACAGTATCTGTCATTTTCCAGCTTGACATCGCATGGGAAAATCATTAATTATTTAAAAAAGAGTTTGTAATGCCGAGAGTTAATGGCACCGCTTAAAAGATTGAACCAACCTATTTTTGAGGTGGAAAATAGCTGAAGGCATTCTGCATTCACATTAAACAATTCAATTTAAGATCACGACGGAAAAAGGACCTGCCTGAAAATATCGGAATAACCATTATCCAGCAGGATGATCTCGTCACGCCATGACTGCCTAATCTCAACATCGAAATTGGGGCGTTCATACCATTTTCTACCCTATGAGCCCCTGGAAGACAGCCGTTACTTTTGGCTGGAAGAACAGCCAAAGGTCAGGCATGTCATTGCGCAACCATTAAATCAAAGGAGATTAAAGGTGAAATGAAAAAACAGCACAAGAACTGGAAAAATAAATTGACTTTGGCAGGTTTTCTTGTGCTGAGCTTTGCTTTTCTCATAGGCTGTGCCGGCACGGGCAAAATGTCCCCGTTTCAGATTGACGAGATGCTTGTACGGTCAGGTTTTCAGTTACGTACCGCAGACACGACCGAAAAACTCGACTTTCTCAAATCGCTGCCAAAAAACAGGTTTCTGCACAAAATGCGTCACGATAAAAAGTTGTATTTTTATGTGAATGATGCCTCTTGTCATTGCATGTATGTTGGAAATGAAAAGGCTTATCAGCACTTTAAACAATCGGTTAAAGAAAATCAAATGGATAAAAGGATCAATACAACCAGCAGCGAAGTCCAGCGAGACATGGAAAGTTTCCCTTTTGATACCAATAACCCCTTTAATGCTGAAGATCATCTTCCCTGATTTGAGTTGGATGTTTGCATTGCCAGTCATCGTTTCAAAAAAAAGATGTGGCTCCGCGGACTTTATTGACAATTTAAAATCAAAATTTGATATGATTGATTTAATTTATATTTCAGATGATTATTATAAAGGAGGCAGACCTCATCACAATCTTTAAAGATGAAAAATACGATGCTTATTGCCAAAAGAGGAACCGAGTTTATTGCGAAATCTGAAATTACGCGAATAGGAAACCGAACACATGAAAAATCTATTAATTCAAATTGTACAAGCACTGGTTGATAACCCTGAACAGGTGCAGGTGAACGAAATTGAAAGTGTCCAAACCGTTGTATTGGAACTCAAAGTCGCTAAGAGCGATATGGGAAAGATCATCGGAAGACAAGGGAAAACGGCGAACGCCATACGGGCGATATTAAATGCAGCATCCGGAAAAGCTGGAAAAAAGTATTTACTCGAGATCATTGAGTGATGCACCGGCAGTGGGGAGAGGCTCGCCGGAAAACATCCGGCGCCATTATGACTCACATGTTTGCTTTTCAGTGCACATGAGGTCCGTATTCAGACAACGATACCGTCCAGCGGTGCTGCTGGTTTTATTTTTGGCGATGATACTCTTTGTCGCTTGCACAAGCCATTATCTAAAAAATCAGAACCGCTCATCGCCGCCCTTTTACGATCACCCGACCGGAATCCTCGATTTTCTTCAAAGTGACGGTTCCGTCAAAACATCCATTACCGTTGAAATAGCAGATACCACCGAAACTCAGATGAAAGGACTTATGGGAAGAAGCGATCTGAGCATCAAAAAGGGCATGCTGTTTGTTTTTCAACAGTTGAAACCCCGAAGATTTTGGATGAAAAATACACCGATTTCTTTAGATATCATCTTCATTGGAGGGGATGGATGCATCGTGAATATCGCGGAATCAACAACCCCCATGTCCGAAAAACATTACCGGTCCGACGGGCCGATCAAATATGTGGTTGAAGTCCGCGCCGGTTTTGCAAAACGTTTTAAGATCGATTCAAGCACGTGCATACGCTGGCGGCGTTCATAAAATAAAACAGTTTACGCTTTATCTTTTGATCCAATCGGGGCGAAGCCCCTAAATTCTTTGTATTAACGAGTATGTTTTTCCGAATCTTCATGAATTACAGGCTTCCTTGACAATAAAAGCTGCGTTCGTATATTTTAATACAGAGTGAATGTGCAGATTCCAACGCATGACAGACATCAAAGGAGTTGATTAATGAAAAAGATAACTTCGATACTTGTTGCTTTTACTCTCGTAGCATTTATTTTTTCCTGCGCTGGTTACACACAACAAGAAAGAGGCACTAAAACAGGCGCTCTAATCGGCGCTGTCGGCGGAGCGATCCTGGGACAGGCCATTGGAAGAAACACGGCAGCGACGATTCTTGGCGCTGGAATCGGCGCCGCCATCGGGGGAATTTCGGGCAACCAGATCGGCGCTTATATGGATCGGCAAGAGCAGGAACTAAGAACGGCGATGGCCCAAACTCAAGCCGCGAGCATCCAAAGAACTCAGGATGTTTTGACCGCCACATTTAAATCCCAAGTCCTCTTTGATTTCGACTCTTCGAAGCTCAAGCCCGGTGCTTACAGCGAAATGGACAGGGTGGCCCGCATTCTAAACAAGTATCCGCAAACCATGATTCGAGTTGAGGGCTATACCGACCAGACCGGTTCTGAAGCTTACAATCAAGCTTTGTCCGAAAGAAGGGCTGTGGCGGTTGAGAATGCCCTGGCACAGCGCGGTGTGGATCCGGCAAGAATACAAACCGTCGGTTATGGCAAATCACAACCCATATCTTCAGATGCCGCTTTGAATCGAAGGGTGAGCATTGTCATCATTCCAAATAGAGCATGATAATGAACATGATCAATATGGGAGAACAAAACAATGAAACTTTTAACAGCAGCATTGTTAGTGACACTCTGTTTTTTTCCACTGAATGCCTTTGGGGGGTGTGCTCAGGGAGACTGTACGAATGGGCAGGGAACTTATAATTTTCCAAACGGTGATAGCTATGTCGGCCATTTTAAAAACGGCGACATGGATGGAAAAGGAACGCTCTCAACCCATAACGGTGGAAAATATGTTGGTGAATTTAAGAACAATATGTTAAATGGCCACGGAATTCTTGTCCGTTCAAACGGCCTTGAGTATATTGGCCAATTCAAAAACAACAAGTTGCACGGGAAAGGGAAACTGACATCCGCTGCCGGCAAGACGTTAGAAGGCACTTTTAGAAACGGGGAATATGTCGGGAAATAAATCCTGGGAAAGCAAGTCTTTTATAGCTCTATCGGATTTTATGCGACAAATGTCTCTATAACCTCAAAAAGATCATTGACGCTAATAGGCTTGGCAAGGAAAGCGTCTGCGCCTGAATCCCTGGCGATTTGCTCATCTTCAGGGTTTGAGGACATCAGGAGGCATTTTTTGGTTGGATGATTGGCTTTGAACTTGGCAAGGAATTCAAATCCATTCAATCCGGAAACGGCAACTTCGGAAATAATGATATCCGGGCTGTCGGTATTTTGTACATATCTCCACGCGGCCATGCCATTGTCGAAAGACAGCACATCCCTGTTGACGCAATACATCAATACGGTGGTTACAAAATCCCGAACCAACAAGTCACCGTCGATCACGGCAATTTTGACATTTGGAATACCGACCTGGCTCATGCGACTTTAAAAACCTTCACATCCTCGAAGTTAACATTAAAGAGAAGTATTTCACGGACCCTGTTCAAATC
>JBAUWG010000288.1:0-1852 GCA_049583675.1 Desulfobacterales bacterium
CTGAATTGGGTGCAAAAGCCAAGGCCTACATTGATCGTGGAGACCTTGTGCCGGATGAAATTACCATCCCCATGATCCTCGACCGTCTGAAACAGAATGATTGTAAAAAAGGATGGCTTCTTGACGGATTCCCGAGAAACAAGAATCAGGCGATAAAACTGGATGAAGCACTTAAAGCCGCCGATATGTCGCTGGATATTGTGGTTGAAATCCTGCTGGATCGGGAGATTGCCAAAAACAGGATTATGGGCCGCAGGCTTTGTGTGAATGACAATAACCATCCCAACAACATCTATATCGACGCCATCAAACCCAATGGAGACAAATGCCGTGTTTGCGGCGGTGATTTAAAGACAAGAAGCGATGATCAGGATGAAATCGCCATTAACAAACGACACGACATTTATTATGATTCGGTGGAGGGGACGCTTGCATCCGCCTATTATTTCAAAGATCTTTGCGCCAAGGGTGGATCCATCAAATACATTACGCTGGACGGAAAGCCCAGTGTAAAGGAAGTGACCGACGAGCTGGTTTCCAAACTGTAAATGGGATATAGCCGGCCGTTAAACGGCGGGCCTTATCTTTTCGAATGTGTGCCCGTGAGCTTATCTGTGTACGGGCACTTTTTTTTGACGGCCGTCTCGATTATGCTGAAAAAAAAAGTGCTCGAAAAAAAATTCCTTGCCAACAAATTGGTTTTTAGATATACAATTATTCTTTTAAATAATAGTAAAATAACCATTACGCATATAAATAACGGCTGATGGGTGAAAGGGGGGGAACATATTGAAAGATATTGAGGTCAAGGTTTTTGATAATGACCTTGAAAAGGCGATGCGCATTTTGAAGAAAAAAGTCCAAAATGACGGCCTTTTTAAACGATTAAAAATGAAAAAAGCCTATGAAAAGCCGAGTGAATATCGTCGTCGCAAACAGCGTGAAGCCTTGAGAAGACAAAGAATAGCGGCTTCCAGAAACAGATTCCGAAAATAACCACAACCCTTTAGAATTTTTTTAACCCGGCAAATGTTATCATCTGCCGGGTTTTTTCTATGAAAATGACATCAAATAAGTCTTACGACAGATGCCTGAAAACCCTCTATAGCCTCAGGAGATACGGAATTATCCTGGGTCTTGATGTCATTCAGAATATTCTTCGAAAATTGGGAAACCCCCAGAATAATTTCAAGACGATTCATGTGGCCGGAACCAATGGAAAAGGCTCCGTCGCTTCCACGCTGTCCACAATTCTCATACATGCAGGATTCCGGGTGGGCCTGTATACATCTCCCCATCTGGTCAGATTCAATGAGAGAATTTGCATCAACAATCACCCGGTTTCCGATGAAAACATCGTTACCGCTTATGAGGCCGTTAAAGCCGTACACCTCGGATCACGCGACCCCACGTTTTTTGAGTTTTCAACGGCAATGGCATTTTATGAATTCGGTCGTCACAATGTTGACTGGGCTGTCGTGGAAACCGGCATGGGAGGCCGGCTTGATGCAACCAACGTGATCACCCCAGATCTTGTCGTTATCACCAATATTTCCCTTGAACATAAACTGTACCTGGGAAATACCATCTCCGACATCACGCGTGAAAAAGGAGGCATCATCAAGGAAAGCACTCCGCTTGTCACCGGTGTGACTCAAAAGCCTGCTGTTTCAGTATTGAAATCCATAGCCGAATCACAATGTGCGCCGTTTTATCGTTATAAAGACGCTTTTCGTGTTCGGAAAAACAGCGATGCGACATTCAATTATCATGGAATCGATCATGTTTGGCGGCACCTTCATACCGGACTGACCGGCGGTCACCAGGTCTATAATGCCGCCCTTATTCTTGC
>JBAUWG010000289.1:0-8295 GCA_049583675.1 Desulfobacterales bacterium
GTCTTTTTGCCCGATCTCGGCGTTATGCTCAAAAAATAATCCTCGGAATATCAACTATATGCCTGTGGTTATTTTTTTCGCATGCCTTGATCTCGAACAAAAATCCTCATTTATGGATGGACACTAGGTAGTGTGCTTCAAGAGGTTGTTAGCTTCTTCTTAATTCTTAATCCTTGATCCCGAATCCCAGTTCTCTATTCTTGTCCTTGGTTTTTCCTAAATGCTTATTATTGAACCCAAAATGCTCTTTTAAGCCATTTTTTTGAGTATTTTTTAAATGTATCATTCATTATATCAGATTATTACCGTGTCCCCATCCCCGCGGCCACTATCTCATCAATATTCTCTGTAATCTTATGCTGATACTGCCTGGTATATAACCGGTCGATATTTTGGCGGCGGGATAGGCTTTCCTTCTGCTCGTGCAGCCTCCAGCCAAAGTTCTTTGGCCTTTTGGACCTCACGCAATGCCTCGTCAGGAGTTTCACCGAATGCGGAGCATGTATCAAGATCTGGTATATCGGCGATGTACCCGTCGTCATCTTCTGAATAGAAAATGTTAATATGATAGTCACGCATTATTCATCCTCCAATTTAAGATCGTGTTTCTCAACCAGTTTCAGGAACTGGCGCATTTGATATGGTTTTGTTTGCCCCTTGATGTTCTGAAGATTCACAAGTTCAGGAATGTCAGGCCGCACGAAAATGTGATGACTGCCGTCGGTCCGCGATAGCTTGAAACCAAAACCTTCAACAAGATTTACCATCTCTGCGAATCTTATGTTTTTAGATCCACCAATTATTTTTTGAAGCAATTTTCGCCTGTTCATAATTCATCTCTAAAGGCCGAACATATATATTATGTGGAATCGTCTTTTCGTCGCTCTAATCTTTAATGAGACACTTTTTAAAAAAAGCGCAGAAAATAGTAATTCGATTAAGATTTGACCAAATAACAGGTGATTAAACAAACTTCTATTATTTTGCCATTTGTAATCTTAAACTATATTTCCATATTGCGATGGCTTGTATTCTTAATGAGAAATTCAGGTTGGGAACGTCCTTAAATAATCGGACATGCTCTGGAGCAGAAGAGGGCAGGAGAATCAAGGGGCGTTCCCGATATTCTCCCTGATTTAAAAAACTCTGATGATCCTATATTAGAATATGGAGAAAAAATCAATAAAAATAATTATGTGATTCAATATGTTACAAAAAGGGTAGGTTGGGGATAAAACAACTGCGTGGTTTTTACACAGTGGGGCGTGTCTTGAACTGTTAATAAATCATCGCTGTCCGAAATTTAGAACACGCCATTGTAGCCTTGCGACGCGCCATTCTCATGGAGCTTGACCACTATGTGCAGGATTTCTAAAAATATTATTGCGTTGCTATAGGTTGAAATTCACTCGTTAAAATTAATCCTGAAGTCTTTTCCCGGATTGTCGGTAAGAATCACTCTGTAAAAGGAATATACCTCGGTAAAATGTTTTTCGCAGGCTATGCAATCAACGGTCTGAAAAACTTCTTTACCATCATTTTCAAAACTACCATGCGCTAAATCTTTTTTATCCGCTCCGCAATAAGGGCATTTTTGATTCCGCAATCTTTCTGTAGTCAACGCCTTATCCATATATTGATATCCATTATTTAATGTGTGTCGGTTATCTCTACTATTTCGATTTCGGTGATCTTTGTCTACCTCCCCGGATCAAGGCCGGAACAGGCGCCAATTTTCTGTATCAATCCTCCAGAGGCGGCTAAATCGTGCCCGGTGTTTACGGAAAGCCTTCTGCCCGGTTTCCCGATTACGCCTCGCCCCAGTCCTCTATCAGCAACCCCGGTACCCGTTCGAATTCTTTGACATTATTGGTCGCAAGGATCAGCCCGGAGGCTCTGGCTTGGCCTGCAATCATCATATCATAAGGTCCTATGGGCCGGCCCGCACGATACAAAGCCGCCCGTATCTGTCCGAAATGATAGGCTGCTTTGTCGTCAAAAGGAAGTAATTCCATTCGGGCCGCCATTGCTTCGATGTCTGCCAGGTTTCTTTCCACCTGTTGTGAATGTTCCGCTCCGAATACCAGTTCACCCAGGGTTACCGTTGAAATGCCCATCCGGCCGTCGTGCTGCTGGAAACGTTTTTTCACCTGCTGAGGCCGGTTCTTCATGGTATAGATGACAATATTGGTGTCCAGCAGGTATTTAAGCATCATATGGTCTCCCGGACCTGATCTTTGGGCTGCTGTCGTTTCGTCATAAAATCACTGGAAACACCTGGTGAATCAAACCAATCATCCCAGGACTGCCCTGCCGGTACGATAATACGCTTATTGCCGATTTTTGTGATCTCAACATCTTTTATCGATTCCGGCAAGGCGACTTGCTTGGGCAGTCTAACCGCCTGACTGCGATTACTTTTAAAAATTCTGGTTTTCACATTCGCCATAACACAATCTCCTAACCCCAGTATTTATTGTTGTTTCTAAATATATTATAAAATCAAAAGGGATATGTCAATGGGATATATAGAATTTTTGGGGATATTTCGGAAAGCGTTTTTCCACATCATAAAGTTTTGCTAAATCTCTGTCTAACATCACTTTAATTCCCTATATTAGATATATCTTACTTGTAATTCTTTCGATCTAAACCAGTGCATTCATTTAAATTTCCTTTTTATAATCAGCTTTGATTTCAGCAACAGCAGCCTGTTTTATGCGCTTTTTGCGTTTAATTTTCACACTGAGAGTTGCGCCAAGGACTTCTGCGACTCGGCGCAGCATGCTCAGGGAATGCTCCTCGTAAGATGGGGATTCGAGCCGACTAATTTATTGCTGAGACGTTCCCACTTTTCGGGCCAATTCTTTTTGAGACAAACCGGAAACTTTGCGCAAAGAGGCCAAACCATCCTAGTTCGTTTGACGAACCTGCTCCGGTGAAATATACTTCATATCCAAGGTATGCTCGAAGACGGCGAACCATTGCCCGGCCCTTCCAGGCTTGAAGAAATCATGAGCGACCCCGATTACGCCAGTGCAATCGCTTATTTGGTTGTTTCGGTGCCTGACGCCAAACCCCGCACCGTTAGGGTAAATGTTACCGTACCTGAAATGACGTTAAAACAGATTGATGCCGCTGCTAAAAAACGTGGCATGTCCAGATCGTCATTCTTGGTTCACGCGGCACAGACTGCTATTCAATCTATCCAGTCCGATGTATCTGCCTGAAGTTTTTAAAAGTCAAGAGCAGTCCCCTCCGCTTTTCAAAAATAATGCCTGACTTCACACGCCACCAAAGGCGGTCGCGTGAAAGGAAATGATAATAGTTGTGGCCTTACTAAGGATGAGAGTGTTACAAGCTAATTGCCACCACTTAAAAGAATGGAGATCGGGCCACGCCATCCTATTAATATTTAAAGTTTATTGGTACAATTTCCCGCCATGATTTAACCAACCCCCTTCATGGCGACCATTGGGGTCATGGTGAGTCCAGTGAATAACACCACCCTTTGAATTCCACTCGTACTCGCCATAAAAATTAACATGATCACCAACTTTTAGGTTTTTGATTTTTGGAGCAAGATCGATGTTGTGCGCGATTAGGAGTGTTTGTTTAGAGTTCAGCTTTAAAATGAACCGTTGGTGTCTGCTACCTTGATTATCATCTGGTAGAATTTTGATAACTTTACCTGATCCGCCAACTTGAATCTCACTAATTTTATTATCAAGAGCATTTTTTAGAGCTTTATCACTTGTAGAAAGCTCTGACTTTGCAAAAGGAAGGAGTGATTTTATGGAGCTTATGGGAAAATTGCCATGATAACGGGAAACTGCCGCATATGCTCCGATACAAATTACAATTATTATGAGAAATTTTTTCATTTCATATACCGACTTACATCAGCGCTGACGTGTAACGGGCGCCTCAGTGGCTCGGCTACGGCTTTGGACGCGTCCGACGGCAAGCGAAATATTAGTGCCGGCTTTTTTTAAAAGCGCCTTCAGAGGCAGGCACAGGTTCGCATTTCATCAAGGAGGACTTACGTGAAACTTTCGTTCTAAAAGCGAGTTTATTCTTAAAGCATGATCGTTTATCAAGCAACTTTCCTCACACTTAATAAGTCAACCTTCGGGATTAGTCTCAAAATCTTTAATCTGCGGCGGGTGTCTGAACTGACTTTGATACAATCGCTGGTAGGCACCCTGCATGGCAAGGAGTGCCTGGTGGGTGCCCCGTTCGATTACCCGGCCTTTGTCGATGACAATAACCTGATCGGCCCTGGAAATCGTTGAAAGGCGGTGGGCAATTACGAAGCTTGTGCGCCCGCGCATCAACTCGTCCAGCGCTTGTTGAATGAAAAGCTCGGTGCGAGTATCCACAGAGCTTGTGGCTTCGTCCAGAACGAGAATGGCCGGATCGGCCAGGATGGCCCGGGCGATGGAAAGGAGCTGGCGTTGTCCCTCGGAAAGGCTCTGGCCCCGTTCCGAAAGAATTGTGCCGTAGCCCTGCGGTAGCCGGCGAATGAATCCGTCCGCATGAGCCAGACGTGCTGCTGCAAACACTTCTTCATCGCAGGCATCCAGACGGCCGTAGCGGATGTTCTCCAATACGGACTCACTGAAAAGAAAAGACTGCTGAAGGACCACGCCCAGCTGCCGACGCAGGCTGTCACGGGACACGCTGCGAATATCGATGCCGTCGATGCGGATGGCTCCCTCGTCAATATCGTAAAAGCGGGAAAGGAGGTTGACGAGGGTTGTTTTTCCGGCTCCGGTATGACCCACAAGGGCGATGCGTTCCCCCGGCCGGGCATTCAGAGAAATATCCTGCAGCACCGGAACACCGGGAATGTAGGAGAAGGTTACGTGGTCGAGTAGGACTTCACCGGCCACCCTGGAAAATTCCAATGCCCGGGGCGCATCGATCTGGTCAGGGACGGTATCCAGAATTTCGAAAATCCGTTCGGCTCCGGCCAGAGCCCCCTGGACCAGGTTGTATAAGTTGCCCAGCTGACGAAGAGGTTCGGCAAAGCGCCGCGAGTAAGAGATGAATGCGGCGATGGTTCCAATAGAGACCATCCCCCGGATCGCCAGCCAACCGCCAAGGCCGCAAAGAATCGCTACGTTGAGGTTGGACAGTATCCCCATCATCGGCATCACCACCAGGGCCAGTGTCATGGCCTGAACGCCGCTGGCGCGAACCGCTTCGTTGGCCCGATCGAACTTGGCCAGAACGCTTTGTTCCTGCCCGAAGGCCAGCACTACCCGCTGCCCGCTGTAAGTCTCTTCCAGTACCGCGTTCAGTGTCCCCAGACGTTTCTGATAACTTCGGAACACCTTGCGCGTCTTTTTTCCGACGATGCCTACCAGCCCGATCATCAAAGGAAAAGCCAGCATCGAGCCTGCAGCCAGCCAGGGGCTGAGGACAAAAATAATGACCAGGATACCCGCCAGGGTCAAAAGTCCTGTAAACAGCTGGGTCGCTTGATTCGTCAGTACCTGGTTAATGGCGTCCATGTCGTTGGTCAGCCGGCTCATGAGCTCCCCTTGTGCCCGGGTATCGAAGAACCTGAGAGACAGGGTCTGCATGTGGTCGAAGAGGTCCGAGCGCAATGCGCGCATCGCCTTCTGTGAAACGCGGGCGATCAGAATTCCCTGAATCAGCTGTGCGCCGGCTGAAAGCACATAAGCCGCCAGCATGAGAAGCACCATCACAAGCAGGGCCCCTAAGTCTTTTTTGGGAAGCTGGTCGATGGCACGGCCCATCAGGTAAGGAGCGGCTAGGGCCAGGGCCGTTCCGAGGGCGGCGACCAGGGTTACCACCGCCAAGGCGCCGTGATAAGGGCGCAGATAGCGCATCAGGCGGCGCAACGCTCCCTGAACATCCTTGGCGCGCTCGACTTTTTGCCCCTGGGGACCGCCGCTGGCGCCAGGACCGGGTAAGCCTGTAAGGCGCACCGGCGCGGAATGTTCGGTCTGTTTATCCGTCATTATCTGTTTTCTCCACAGGCGGCTCACCCAATTGAGATCGGTAAATGTCGCGGTACATGCTATTGGCGGCCAGCAGTTGTTGATGGGTTCCTACCGCGGCGATTCTGCCCTGATCGAGCAGCAGAATCTTGTCGGCCAAGAGCACGGTACTGATCCGCTGTGCCACGACGAAGCGGGTCGTGGCATTTTGCGAAATGCTGATCAACCGGTCCAGGGCGTCCTGGAGCCGAATCTCCGTCTCAATATCCAGGGCGCTGGTCGAATCGTCCAGGATCAGCACTTTGGGTTTAACCAGCAGTGCCCGGGCAATGGCGATCCTCTGGCGCTGTCCGCCGGAAAGGGTCATCCCGCGCTGTCCGATGACCGTATCGTATCCTTCGGGAAGTTCGGAGATGAATTCCTCGGCTTGGGCTGCGCGGGCCGCAGCTCGGACCTCATCCTCCGTGGCGGCCATACGGCCGTAACGGATGTTGTCGCGTACCGTTCCGCTGAAGAGGACTGCCTCCTGGAGCACAATGCCGACCGTGCTTCGCAGCCAGCGAAGTTCTATGTCCCGCAGGTCTACGCCGTCGAAGGTGATCCGGCCTTCGGTCACATCATAAAAGCGAGGAATGAGGTGAATCAGGGTCGATTTTCCGACCCCTGTTGCGCCCAAAATCGCCACCGTCTCTCCTGGTTCGGCAATAAAAGAAACATCACGCAGCACCGGTTCGGCGCCATTTCCGTTGTAACCAAAGCAGACGTTTTCAAAAACGATCCGTCCTTGGGGATGGAAAAGTTTTGCCGGATGGGAAGGTGTTCGCACCTGCGGCCCGGCGTCCAGGATCTCCAGGATTCGCACGGCCGACGCATCAGCCGCAGAAAGCGGACCGAGCATTCCGCCCAGCAACAGGATCGGAAAAAGGGCAAAGGTAAGATAGTTGATGGCCGCCACCACGTGTCCGACGGACATCCCGCCGGCCAGTGCGATTGTGCCGCCGAGCCACACTGCACCGACGATGGCCATATTGAGGATCAACAGCATCAGCGGCATGAAAACCGCAATGAGTTGGGAGACCCGAATGGTCCGGTCCATGAGGGCTTCGTTGGCGTCGTCGAACCGGGTGATTTCGTGGGCGCTGCGGACGAAGGCCTTGACCACCCTTATTCCGGCAAGATTTTCCTGCAGGACGGTATTGAGCCGGTCGAGCCGCTGCTGCATCAATAAAAACATGCTGTGGGCTTTGCGTGCAAAAAGCCACACCAACACGCTGATCAGGGGCACAAGCACCGCCACCATCAGTGCCAGGCGCGGGCTGGTAAAAACAAGCAGCACAATCGCCCCTGCGGCCCAGATGGGCGCCCGGGTCAGGATGCGCAGCGAAAGAATCACGATCATCTGCACCGCATTGACGTCACTGGTCGAACGGACGATGAGCTTGCCGGTCTGGAGGTGGTCGAGGTTTCCAAAAGAAAAAGACTGCACCCTTCGCATCAGCGCGCCACGCAAGTTAGCGCCAAACCCCATGGCGGCGTACACCGAAAGGGAGTTGTTGACCAAGGCGAGGACCATGGAGAGGATCGAAGCGCCCACCATGTAAAGGGCCGTGGTGATAATGACGTGAAGGTTATTTGCAACGATCCCCTGGTCGATGACCCGCTGTGTCAGGCGGGGAATGACGAGGTCAGCCGCCACCATGAAAAAAAGCAGCAGCAGGGCAACAATGGCCTGCAGACGGTACGGCCTCAGAAATCGATGCAGGCGAAGCAGGGATCTCACGGGTTCTCCTTTCCTTCATCACGGGGGTTCGGCTGGCCGGAGCTGGATCGGTCGGGCACCTGGATCTCCTGTGACAGATGATGGTGCACCTTTAAAAGCGACGCCACACGAATGTTGCGTTCATTTTCGCTCAGTACCGCCGTCAGTTCCGTGGGATGGGGGTCTTGCGACGCTATCATATTAATATTTATGGATTATCCCTCCAAAAAAATGCATTTTCTGCGCTTAAACCGCTATTTCAGGGGTGAAATCAATATTGCAAGGAACCTGTGCTTTAAGACGACTGTAAAATCTCCTGAGCCATATTTACCATTTTTTTAACATAATGATAAGCTTTGGGACGGCATGCTCCTCGCCGTCCCCAACAGTGACAGGTTCGATTACTATAAGGCGGAGGATTTTTTCAATCTCTCAGCAGGCCAGATCTTGATAATTGATTGTCGGGGAACACCAAGGCGTTTAGCTTCTTTATCCAATTCTAAATAATCGGACATGCGCTGAAGCGGAAGCGGGGAGCTTCATTTCTATGCGTCCCCACAAGCC
>JBAUWG010000290.1:0-1945 GCA_049583675.1 Desulfobacterales bacterium
GTCCGCGATCGAATAAAACGGCTGGAAAATGACCTGTTGCTCGTACGAAAACAACGATCTCAACAAAAATCAAAGCGAAACAAAAAAAATCTTCCGGTGATTTCCATCATCGGATATACCAATGCCGGAAAATCCACCCTGCTGAACACCCTGACAAAGAGCCGGGTACGTACTGAAAACCGTTTATTTGCAACGCTGGACCCGTCAAGCAGAAGACTGAAGTTCCCTCAGGACATTGAAGTCATTGTTACCGACACCGTCGGATTTATCAAAAATCTCCCCAAGGACCTCATGGTGGCGTTTCGTGCAACCTTGGAAGAGCTGGAGGGCGCGGATCTTCTTTTGCATATCATAGACATCAGCAACCCGCGTTTTAAAGACCAGATTAAATCCGTTGAAAAAATTCTGATCGATTTAAACTTAGAAGACATTCCGCTGATCCGTGTTCTAAACAAAATGGATCTGGTGGGTCAGGCAACGACTGAACAATTCAGCCGGAATTTTGATGCAACCGCTATCTCGGCAAAACAAGCATCGACATTATTGCCGCTTATTCAAAAAATGAAGGATAAGATTCAGCACCAGCTTTGACCCGAGGCCATACAAGTTAAGCGTGTAGTCGATTGAAATTTATGGTTGACATCGAAATTAAAATAAATATAAATTGATGATTCCATGAATCTTGGGCTGATAAAAAGAGTCGGCATTGCCGCTGCTTTTAAAGGCAGCGGCGTGCTTTTGGCTCATTACGGAAAGTTATCCAACGTTTTTAAAAAAGGGGTCATTGATCTCGTTACGGAAGCCGACACCGGATCCGAAAGCATCATTATCGAGACCATTCGGAAAGAATTTAATGATCATTCGATCCTGGCTGAAGAAAGCGGATTGAGCACAGGCAATGCGGATTTCCAGTGGATCATCGACCCGTTGGATGGCACAACGAACTTTGCCCATCAGTTGGGCTTGTTTTCAATTTCCATTGCGTTCGCTTTAAAAGGTGAGACCGTTTTTGGGCTTGTTTTCAATCCGATCACAAGAGAATTCTTTACCGCTGAGAAAGGGGAAGGGGCGCTGCTCAACGGTCGTCCAATCAGCGTTTCACAGACAAAAACAGTGTCTGATAGTTTTCTTGTTACCGGATTTCCTTATAACCTGAGAGACGACTTTGATCCTTTGATCATGCGTTTTTCAAAATGCCTGAAAGCGTCTCAAGGCGTTCGGAGACTCGGTTCGGCGGCGATCGATCTTTGTTTTTTAGCCTGTGGGCGGTTTGATGGATTTTGGGAGCAAAACCTTAAACCATGGGACACCGCTGCAGGCGAGCTGATCGCCAGAGAGGCAGGAGCAACCATCACCGATTTTTCAAACACCCCATTTACCATCGACAAAACGGAAATTCTGGCGAGTAACGGTAAAATTCACAAGGAAATGATCTCGTTGCTTAAAATAGAGGATACGGTATGAAAAAAGAGTTAATGAATCAAATATCTCTCGATTATCATCTTGGCTGCCTCGGCAATTTTAATATTCAGGATCCATTGTGTCAAAAACTCTGTGCCTTAAATCTTCGCTGCGCCATAGAGCGAGAAAAACACACCCGGCTGGAACTTTTGGAGGATTTGATTTCTTATGACGACATGCTTATCAAAGTACAGTAATTCGGACTCATATCTATCCCAAATGTGTTTCAAGCAGATCTTTTTTTAAGTGGCCGTTTGAAGAGTAGTTGAGTTGCTTGAAATTCCAAATACCAAAGCCGAAATAACTGGATTCCCGCTTTCGCGGGAATGACAAAAACGGGACATTTCAGACTTTTTACGAAACCATCAATATTGGAATTTGAGAGTTGTTTGTGATTTGGTGCTTGAGATTTGAGATTTTGCTAAACTTTGACACCCGGAAATTGTGGAATTTGAGATTTCGGAAGAGTTAAGCATATTAGTGG
>JBAUWG010000291.1:0-9159 GCA_049583675.1 Desulfobacterales bacterium
CGGCCGGCCGGTTTATCGTCACCATCGATCCTCGGAATCGGGGAGCGTTCGAACAACTTTTCAGCGGCCTTTCTTTTGCCTGCATCGGTACCGTGACCGAAAGCAACCGCTTTATCATTAAAGGAATCGACGGCAAGAATCTGATGGATGTTTCTGTAAAGAATCTTAAAGCCGCCTGGAAAAAACCCTTTGGAGAATTGTTATGAACCCGGTTAAAGCCCTCGTTCTGACCGGATACGGCTTAAATTGCGATCATGAAACGGCGTATGCATTGTCGCTGGCCGGCGCTGTTGCCCATCGGGTTCATATTAATTCCCTGATCGACGGTACTATAAATCTCATGGATTTTCAGATCCTGGTGTTCGGGGGAGGCTTCAGTTGGGGGGACGATCACGGCGCCGGGGTGGTTCAGGCCGTTCGCATGAAGACCAACCTGGGCGATAAAATTCTAAAATTTATCGATACCGGGAACCTGGTTCTCGGCATTTGCAACGGTTTCCAGACGCTGGTCAATCTGGGACTGTTGCCGGGATTCGACCGCGATTACACCCAACGGTCGGTGGCCCTGACATTTAACGACTGCGGAAACTTCAGGGACCAGTGGGTCACGCTCAAGGTCGTTCCAACGGCGTCATGCATCTTCACCGCCGGGATGGATATTCTGGAGCTCCCCGTCCGACATGGTGAGGGAAAATTTTATGCCCGGGAAGCCACCATCCATCGTTTGATGGGTGAAAATCAGGTGGTCCTTCAATATGCCCTGCCCGGCGGAAGCCCGGCCGAGCAAAAATTTCCGTTCAATCCCAACGGGTCGGTGTATGACATCGCCGGGATCTGCGATCCCAGCGGACGCATCTTCGGACTCATGCCCCACCCCGAGGCATTTAACCACCCGACAAACCACCCGGATTGGCCGCGCATCAAGGAAAAACAAAAGCGCAGCCGGGAAAACGATGAACCCATTCCTACGCCGGGCATACGGCTTTTTCAAAATGCCGTGGCGTTTATTCGACGCGACAAATAGTTCATCAAATATCTTGGAATTTATACAATCTATTGAAACCATGTGATAATTTATGTAGCTAAACGCGCGCGTCGAATATGGAATAATGGAATGTTGGTCCCGGTGAAATAGGAAAAAAGTTTCACTGGATAAAAATGATGGGTTGTGGAATGCTATCAATTTTATACATTATTCCATTATTCCATCATTCCAATTGGGGCGAAACTCATAAAACTTTTAATAGCACTATTAAAACATTTAATGGCAATTTTTGCCAATCCCACCGTAGCATAACAACTGAATGTTTCAGTTCCAACTATTTTGCCAATACTTTTAAACTGCTGTATATATCAATAAAAAATAATAAATCCAAATAGATATATTTGACACCCAGTGTCCTGGGAATGGTGTGCCTTGACATCTTTTTCAAAAATAGGGTCTTGGCATGAAAATTGAATAAACCTCAAATAACAGGAATCGAGCCATGCAGAAAAGATCCGGTTTTACGCTGATGCAGTTGGTCCTGGTGATGGTGCTGTTGGCGATCGCGACGGCCGCAGGTGTGCCCAATTTTTTGAGCTGGTTGCCGAAATATCGATTGAAAAGCGCAGCCCGCGATCTTTATTCGCACTTGCAACTGGCAAAAATGTCGGCGGTCAGGGCTAATACGATATGCAAGGTTCAATATTTCAAGAACCCGGATCGATACTCGGTTGATCTTTTAAAAAAAACCATAAGACTTTCGGATTATGGAAGCGGCATCAGGTTTCAGGGCCCGAATGACCAGACATTTGCCGTGCCGGTCATCACGTTCAATTCCAGGGGAACCAGCAATTCGGGCTATGCATATCTGACCAATTCAGGAAATACCGCGTATTACCGCGTCGGACCTCTGACATCCGGTGCCGTTAAATTACAAAAATGGAGCGGAGGGACTTCATGGAAATGAAGCGAAAACAAAAACATCTTTCATTAAGAGGCTCGAATCGAGGATTTACCATCATTGAGCTGATGATCGCCATGGTGGTGTCTCTCCTGGCGATGGCCGCAATCTATTCGACGTTTTTGGCCCAGCATAAATCGTATCAGGTCCAGCAAGAGACTTCGGATATGCAGCAGAATATCAGGACCGCCATGTATTACATGCAAAGAGAAATCCGTATGGCAGGGAGCAACCCTTTCAATACGATTCCGGTTTTCGGAATCACTACCGCCGGCAAAGATACGATAGGTTTTACTGAAGATGTCAGGGGTGATGCTGTCGGAGTTCCCCCTGTTATCGGGCCGCCGGATGGCGATGATACTGATCCGGATGAAAACTTAACATACAGTTTCCTTGACTCAAATATGGACGGAATTAAAGATAGTATTTTCAGAAATGGTGTGCTTATGGCCCAGAATATCGATGCCCTTGATTTTGTTTATCTGGACGGTAATTCAGCGGCAATCCCTTTCTCGGGTACCACTATTTCTGCGTTGAATCTCAGCCAAATCCGATCCGTACAGATCACCATTGTAGCCCGGACAAAAGATCAATTGTTGTACGGAAGCACAAATAATGTTGTGTATCGTAATCAACAAGGCACGCAAATTTATGGCCCGGCTGGTGACAACGTGAGCCGAAGGCGTTTAGCCACTTTAATTCACTGTCGAAACATAGGCCTATAGGGAGATATCATGAGACCCGATACTGCAACAACCGACAACATAGCGACTTCGATGGAAAGGTTGGAAAAACAAGGCGGGTTTACCCTCATCGAAGTGCTCATTGCGCTCACCATCTTTGCCGTGGGCTTGCTGGCTATTGCAGCCATGCAGACCTCGGCGATTCAGATGAATTCCACCGCCGGCAAAATGACGGATATCACCACCATGGGCATGGACCAACTCGAATACCTCACGGGGCTGGCCTTTTCAGATCCATGGTTGGACCCTGCCGGGAATCCTCCGGGGGGCACAGACTCCGCCGGCAACCCGCACACATTTACGAACAACGGATTTACGGTAAGTTGGAACACTTTAAATGACCCGCCGGTGTCAGGAACTGCGGTCACCAATGCCAAGCGCATTACGCTGACGGTGACCGGAAAAGGGAAGAGGCTCACACTGACATGCATAAAAGCTAGATCGCTGTAAGTTCAGCGATAATGAAAACAAATCGAGGAATCCTATGAAAAAAACATTGCTAATAAATAATGAAAATGGATCCGTGGTGGTATTGGCCCTGATCATGGTGGTGCTGCTGAGCCTGCTGGGCATGGCGGTCACCCGGACATCCAGCATCGATGTACAGGTCTCCTCCAATGAAACACGGGCGGTCCAGAATTTATATCAGGCTGAATCCGCAGACAACTATGCACTGGAAACCACCGGCACCTGGATGACCAATGACTTTCTGACATCCGCTGATACAGCAGCAAATGTTAGTCTTCCGGTAGACATAGACAACGACGGCAATAACGACGTCAGAATCGAGATCCGGTGTATCGAGGCGACGGGAACGGCCATTGCGCCTGCCGGTACGCTGTCCAATGGCGCCAACAATCTGCCGCTGATGCAACATATCACTGTGCCGCCCCCCGGGTCCGGATACAGTTTAAAATATTTTGAAGTTCGAAGATATGGGATCACCGGGACGGCCTTAAATGGAAACACCCAGGTTCAGATCGGCGCCTACAAGGTTTTTAATAAATTTTAACGGCCGGTAATGCGCCGCGTCTTTTGCGAATGCCGTTTGAAATTTTTGAATAAACAGAATATTCGATCAGTCTTTGTTTGCAAGGAGGATCCATCATGAAAAGATATTTATGGGTTATCATACTGCTGGTATTTTTCCTAACACCCGGGCTCCGGGCGGATGATACCGATATCTATGGTACAACCACCATTTCGGTGACCCCGAACGTGCTCATTATTTTTGATACATCCGGGAGCATGAGTACAAGAGATATTCCCGGGGATTACTATGATCCAGGTCAAACCTATACACTTACATATCATCCTTTTACCAATAATGCGGTTTATGTGCAGAGTCAGAATTATTATAATACGAATCGTGGATACGTAGTGTTTGCGAATGACATCAATGATTTGAACTGCCCTGCGGTTAAGACGGCGTTGCAAAACGACGGTCATGTTCGAGATTACATCAAGAATCAATGGGGAAATTTTGAGTGTGACGGTAATAAAAGAAGCCTGTATATGGGGAACTATTTGAACTATGATTTTTCCGGTGGCGGTACGCTGAAGACCCGGAACGAAGTGGCCAGGGAGGTCATTAAAAATCTTATCGCCGAAACGAATAATGTCAATTTCGGACTCATGAGATTCAACAATGACGAGGGAGGACGTCTCATTGCCACGTGTGGCACCGACAAAGCAACTTTAATAAATACAGTAGATGGCCTTCCGGCTGAAGATTGGACACCGCTGGCCGAAACCCTGGCAGAAGCCGGACTTTATTTTGCCGGGAAAAAGAGCTGGTTTGACGGCAGTAACGGAAGATACAGCTCCGATTGTGATGATCACGGCAATGGATGCTACCAGTATGAAAGCCCCATGACAGTGCGCTGTCAGAAAAACTATATCATCATCATGACCGACGGCGAACCGACCTATGATAAAAATGCCAAACTGGCTACGGGCACCTATATCAACGGAGATCATATCGGCGATTATGATCATGACGGCAGAGATCCCGGGTATTATGCGGATAATGGCTCGGATTATCTGGACGATGTGGCCAAATATCTTTATGACAATGATTTGAATCCCAACCTGGGGACGACCGGAGAATCTTTTGAAAAACAGAATGTCACCACGTATACCATCGGCTTCACCACCCAGCAGGATCTCTTGTCTAGAACCGCTCAGAACGGTGGCGGGCTGTATTATACGGCTAACAGCATTTCAGGTCTCTCCGATGCATTTCATGAGATCCTTGCCGACATTGCGGATGTGAGCGCTGTTTTTGTTTCCCCGGTGGTGCCGGTGAGTCGAATGAACCGAACCTATGCCGGAAACTCGCTTTACGTGGGGTTTTTCAAACCCCAGTCCGACGGGAGATGGGACGGAAACATCAAGAAGTACGGACTGAGCGACCAAGGGATCATCGTCGATGCTGACGGGAATCCCGCTACACTGGACAATGGGTCGATTAAGGACAATGCGCGATCCTACTGGTCAGATACGCCGGACGGGGCCGACGTGCTTTCAGGAGGCATCGGTGGACTCCTTCTGGATCAGGGCACCAGGCATTTATATACCTATATGGGACAATCGGTGAATCTGGCAGATCCAACCAATTCATTTTCTATTGCCAATACCGACTATGTCACGGATGGCAGTTTGGATGTAGGGACAGGACAAAGAAGCAGCGTTATCAATGATATTTACGGCGTGGGCAGGGGTTGGGTACTGGGGGACATTCTCCATTCAAGACCTGCGGTGGTTCATTATGACACCGATCACAACGGTACCCTGGACGAGTCCGTTATCTATACCGGAGGCAACGACGGGATGATGCATTGTTTTAAAGACAGCGACGGCAGTGAAGTATGGGGGTTTGTTCCTCCGGATCTGCTGCCCCGTTTAAAAGAATTGTCCGACGGCACCACAACTCACAAATACTTTGTGGATGGTGTGCCCAAAGTGTATGAAGACAGCAGTCATAAAATTCTCTTTTTCGGAGAGCGCCGGGGTGGAAATCACTATTATGCACTCAATGTGACTACCTATGATTCGCCCAGTTTCGCTTATCAAATAGGATCATTGTTTCTTACGACTGAAGACGGAGACCACGACGGGATCCTTGACGGGGACCATGCGATCCTCGGCCAGTCCTGGTCTGAGCCGACGGTCCAGAAAATCAGCACGTCCATCGGAACGGATCCCGAAACCGTTTTTTTGCTGGCCGGCGGATATGACGCCAATCAGGACCTGCCCCCGTATGATCCGGTTAATCCAGATGCTCCTTATCGAGGCGATGATACTGTGGGAAGGGCGGTGTTTACCGTTAATGTGTTGACCGGCGCAATCGGCAAATTGAATGTCAATGCCGGAAACTATTCGGATATGACCCATTCCATTGTGGATGTTGCGGGCTTCGATGCCAACGGCAATGGGATTACCAACCGGGTGTATGCAGGGGATCTCGGCGGAAATATTTTTGCCTTTGAAGATGACAACGGCGACGGCAACTGGAGCCGAAGAAAGCTTTTTTCGGCTTCAGCAGTTGACAATGTCCAGAGAAAAATCTTTTATGCGCCGGATGCAGTGGAGGAGACGTATGGGGAGGTGATCTTTTTCGGCACCGGAGACCGGGCCGATCCCGAAGGAACCGGCGTGACGAATCGGATCTATGCTATTAAGAACCACTGGGGGGATGTAGATGGATTTACAACGCTTACCGAATCCGATCTATATAATGCCACTGAGGATCTCATTGTATTGGGAACGGCATCGCAACAGAGCGCAGCTCGCGAAGCCCTTGCCAATCAAGACGGATGGTTTATCGAGCTGAATGTGAATGCCGGAGAGAAAGTGACATCTCCCATGACGGTGTTTAACGGCGTACTCTATTTTACCACCTATACCCCTGAATCCAGCAGTACCTCTCCCGAAGATGGGGATGTTTGTGAGGAGGTTTCCGGAAGAGGCCAGGCCCGTCTTTATGCCCTTAATTACAAAACCGGGGAGGCGGCCTTTGAATGGAGCAATCTCGCGGAAACAGATCATACAGACGACCACAATACTGTGAATAAGGGGAGATGGGATCGCAGCAAGATTATCGGCACCTCCATTGCATCGGCGCCGGTAGTTGCCATTCTTCAGGGCGGCCCACAGATCTATACCGGTGTGGAAGGCGGCGTTCAAAGACAGGACCCCCAGGTCACTCAGAATATGGAAACATTTTTCTGGCGGCAGCTTAATAACTAAAGGAGAGGCAATGATGAATCGACAAACCCAATTTGGGAAAATATTTTTGGCTGTTCTGGTTTTGGGCATGGGGCTGATACTGTGTCCCGGCAATACGGCGGCTTTTTCACTGACAAGTTCAGATACCGATCAAATTGTTCATTCCGAAACAAACTTCACACTCAATGCGCTGGTTATGAAGGTGAATCTTCGAAAAGCATATTTCGTTGTCGCAGAAAAACATATGTATTTAATGGACTTTAATGCAGGCGACAAGCATTACAAGACCGCTTTTGTGAACGAGCGCGGCGATATATCGTATGCTGCATCGGTAAAGGCTTCGCAGTGGGAGGGGAAAAGAGTTCTCGTGAAAGGCTATCGGTTGAACAATGGAAATATTGTTGCAAAATCCATAGAGAGACTCAACAAATAGCCCCGCATAAAAAAGCGGCGGCGATTCCAACAGACGTTGGATATAAGTATCATATATGAACGGGCCGGGAGACAGACCAGAAGAGCAGCCGAAGGGTTTGTATCTTTTACAGGAAAATTAAACCGGCCCGTTCATCATATGACAAGCCATCAAAAAAATGTGGATTACGTCCAAAAACGATGCGTGAGTCAATGAAAAAGCGGAGCATCCATAGCAGTATGCGAAAATTTTGAAAAGGCTCGCAACGCCGTGATTGGACGTTAGATGCAGTATTGCGATGGCTTGTCGTATCCCCGAATGCCGTTCATCCTTTTTTTCCGTCTTTTCCGGTATCCTCTAAAAACCTTGATGTGAATGTCATGAAAACCCTGCGAAGGCAGATGATAATGCTTTTAAGCGACAATGAAATGAGTGCAAGAGAGATTTCTTCTGCTGTGGGAATCGGTGAAAAAGAAGTCTACGGGCATCTGGCCCATATTGCGCGTTCAATAAAATCCCAGGGGAGAAAACTCGTTATCCGTCCCGCCGAATGCATGGGGTGCGGATATGTTTTTGAAAAACGAAAACGGTTTACCCGGCCCAGCCGCTGCCCGATCTGCAAAAGCGAACATATCCAGCATCCGTTCTATCGAATTCAATAAATTTTCCTAAGTTAGGCCTTGTCGATTTTCTCGGAAGGTTGATTTTTGTATTTTTGGTAATATTTTAAGACTTTTTTGATATAATAGCGGGTGGCCTTGAACGGGGGGACGCCGTTGTAGTTTCGAACATATCTGCTTCCCGCGTTGTATGCTGCCAGAGCCAGTTTGACATCGCCGTTGAATCGATTCACCAGACGTTTGAAATACTGGACACCGCCCGTTATGTTTTGACGGGGATTGAAAATATCTTCCACGCCCAGTGCTTCGGCGGTTTCAGGCATCAGTTGCATCAGACCTTTAGCGCCTTTTTTGGAAACGGCTTTTGGGTTGTACCCGGATTCAGCCATAATGATGGCCTTTATAAGCGCCGGGTCGATTTGATATTTACTGGCGGTTTGAACGATAAACTTATGGTATTGACGTTCTGCTTTACGGCCGCTGACATACGGCGGGCTCTGGTCGGTCTGGACGGCAAGATTTGCGGGTTGCGAAATTTTGAAACGCATAACCTTTACCGGGGGATCATGACTGGGGATTGCCGCCATGCCCCATATTATTGTGACAAGAAGCAGTGGACGGATAATTCCTGTTAATAACGTTTGAACGATGAGTTCTATAGTTTCTTCGGATTTCATTTTTAGCCAAGCACCCACTTTTGGTATTATTTAACCTCCTTTACTGCATATAGAATGCCAAAATCGTTCAAAACCGAATATTAAAAGAAAAAACACAGTAAATTAAGATAGATAGGTTCGGGATGCGTCAAATGCAGCGGGATGGATTCATCTTAGACAAAATGGAAATGAGAATTAAATTACATAGAATTTGTGGAATGTATTACAGGTGTAAAAGTCTTGCACCAAAGGCCATGCGGACGATTATAATCTCGGCCGAAAATCACACATTGAAGCGAAATTCAATAATATCGCCATCCTGAACTTCATAGGTTTTACCCTCCAGCCTGACATTTCCCCGTTTTCTGGCTTCAGGGTATGCTCCGGCGGATGTCAGGTCTTCATAGGACACCACCTCTGCACGGATAAAACCTTTTTTTATATCGGTATGGATGACGCCGGCCGCATCAACGGCCGGAGTTTTTGTTTTTATGGTCCAGGCCCTGACTTCATCCTTGCCGATGGTAAAAAAGGAAATAAGACCGAGAAGCT
>JBAUWG010000292.1:0-1962 GCA_049583675.1 Desulfobacterales bacterium
CGAACGCGAAGATGCGGATTATGCGACCATCCGTTTCAGTGTTTCCGATACGGGGGTCGGCATTCCCCAAGACAGCCTGGAAAAGCTTTTCGATAAATTTTCTCAAGTCGACAGTTCCACCACGCGAAAATTCGGAGGCACGGGTTTGGGCCTGACGATATCAAAGCAGCTTGTCGAGATGATGGGGGGACATATCGGCGTGAAAAGCCGGGAACGAAAGGGGTCTATGTTCTGGTTTACTACGGTTTTCAAGAAACAGGCCCAGGAAGATGCAGTGATGGTTTCCGGAGAGGATATCAAAGGAACGCGCGTGCTCATTGTCGATGACAATGAGACCAATCGCCTGCTTTTAAAAGAGCAACTCACCTCATGGGAATGCCCCCATCAAGCTGTTTCCAGCGGAACGGAGGCCTTAAAAGTACTTCGCGGTGCCGTTATGGATAGAGCGCCATTTGAAATTGCGGTCATAGACATGCAGATGCCGGAGATGGATGGAGAAACTTTGGGACAAACGATCAAACAGGATCCTGATCTGAAATATACAAAGTTGGTCATGATGACATCGGTGGGCAAACGGGGTGATGCCCGGCGATTCAAAGAGATCGGGTTTACCGCATATCTCACCAAACCCGTCAAACAGCTGCAGTTCCATAGTTGCCTGTCCATGATTTCAGGCCTGCAAAAGGAAATGTCCGGAGATCGATCTTCGCTTATTGTCACGCGGCATTCCATTGCCGAGTATCAAAAACAAAAGGTTCGGTTTCTTTTGGCTGAAGACAACGAGATCAATCAAAAAGTGGCCCTGGGTATTTTTAAAAACTTTGGATACCGAACCGATGTCGTTCCAAACGGCAAAGATGCGGTGAAGGCCATGGAAAAGGTCCATTACGACATGGTGTTCATGGACTGCCAGATGCCGAAGATGGACGGGTATGCAGCTACCGCAGAGGTTCGGAGTTTGCGGTCCAGCGTACTGAATCACAATGTACCGATCATTGCCATGACCGCTCATGCGATGAAGGGCGACCGCGAAAAATGTTTGGCATCCGGTATGGATGATTATCTTTCTAAACCCATACAACCGGAAAGGATTCTTGAAGTAATTGAAAAATGGCTTGCCCGGCCCAAGAAGTGGCAACCGGAAGCAACACCAAACGATATCCCAACCATAAATAAAGTCTTTGACAGGACCGGATTCCTCGATCGTTTGATGGGCGACAAAGATCTGGCCGGCGAGATTCTCGACGGCTTTCTGACGGATGTTCCTTTGCAGGTATATAAAATGAAAAAAGCGCTTGACATTGGGGACGCACATTCGATCCGGCAGCAGGCCCACAGCCTCAAAGGCGCTTCAGCCAACGTGGGTGCCATGGCATTGGCGGATATCGCCCTGCAGGTGGAGCTTGCCGGCAACGCCAAAGACTTGATTAAAGCAAGTTCGCTCATTTCAGAGCTGGACAATCAGTTCGAGATCTTGAAAAAAAGTTTGATCCCCGAATATCGCTTTCCCGAGGAAATCAAGAATCCTTCGAAACAGCCACGCCAGGTTTGAGGCAAAAACGTTAGCGCCTAAACCTTCTTGCCCGCTTATTTTTTGATTTTCTGACCTCCGACCTCAGCCCCGTTAAATTTTTCGGAGAAAACGAGTGGAATGAATTTAACCGGGGACTTCCGACTCCTGCTCTTTTCCCTTGACCGATCCGGACCGATGGTGTATTCGCTATATGTAATTAAACCGGATGGTTTCGATGAGTCAAGATTCGGGGTTCAATTCACCCCGGGAAAAGGAGGCGGGATATGCCCGAAGGGATACTTGACAAACGTTTTGGTGCCGTGGCCATAGACAAAGGGTTCATTTCCCTCGAACAGCTTTTCGACGCCATGAAAATTCAGATCAAAGAAAATACGGAAGGTATCGAGCATCGACTCATCGGCCAAATTTTGTGGGAGAAAGGATACATA
>JBAUWG010000293.1:0-3464 GCA_049583675.1 Desulfobacterales bacterium
GATTTCTGCCGGTATAGCTTTTATAATTTTTTACAAAAAAGCTACACAGGCCCCGAATTTCCACACGTTCACCTTTTTCCATCGCATCGGCCATGTTGTCAAAAAATATCTGAACCACTTTTGCCGCTTCTGCTTTAGAAATGTTTGCTTCTGTTTTTAAAGCGGATATAAGCTCCAATTTGTTCATAAATCCTCCTTTTCAAAATATCCGGCAGTAATCCGATTTATATAAAGGTTATATTTGCCAAATTAACATCGAGTCATATTTTAAAGTGGACTTCGTGTTCTTCATGGTTTTGAAAAAAAAAGCGTTTGGGCGACTTTTTACGAGACATTCAAAATTTTAATTTTATAAAATGTAATTTTACGATAAGTCAAGTTGTTATGTCAATATTTTCGGAAGTATCTCGATGTCATCTTCATTTACATCCACCCCGGCATACTGCCCCAGGGCTTCGATGTTAACAATAACCCGCCCTTTCCCCCCGTATCGCGAAAAGGTTCCGACAACCCCGGCAAAAGGGCCGTAAACCACAATGACGCTGTCCCCTTTTTTAAAGCGGGTACCCGTAGTCACCGAACCATCCCCTTTGACCATGATTTGCAAGGAATCAATGGTCTCCGAAGGCACCGAAACCGGACCGTCCTTGTTGCCGACAAAACGCACGACCCCCACGGTTTTAACGATTTCAAGGTGTTGATAAGGCTCCAGATTGGTTTTGACAAACAAGTATCCGGGAAAAAGCGGAACTCTGATCATCACCTTTCGATCGCGTCGCCTGCTTCTGACCTGAACTTTAGGCAGGAAAACCTCCATCGATTTTTTGGCGAGACCGTCGTTGACCACATTTTCGAATCTGCTTTTGGTGTGCAGGACATACCAAGAATATGTCAGTTCCGATAGTGCCATATTATTTATCAATATATTCGTTTTAGTTAAAGAAGTCCAGTTTGATTTTGCCCTAACTGATCTGTCCGATACCATATAATATAATCATAAATCTAAAACTCAGATCTTCCCCCTCTTTTGCAAAAATAGACTTCAGTGACCAGCATTGGGTGTTGTATAAAAATCCGAGACCGTATTTCAAAGTTATGCCGTCAAAAATATTTCGTTCATATTCTCCGAGCATCAAGACCCTGTCCGACAACTTTACTTTCACGTCGGTGTAAAGAGTCTCACTGATATCCCGCTGATACCGATGTTCTATATAAATGCTGTCTCCCCGCTCATCATGCATCGTCGCCGAAATATTGTGCGACCGAAAGTTTCGGTCATAATGCGACCAGTCGGCATCCGCTCTCAGAGATAAATATCTTCTCGGCATCAGTTCGAGTGTCCCGTGAATCGGGGAAAACGGCTCGGGAACGTCTTCTTTTTCTTTGTTGATGTCATAACTTTGTTCCAGCTTAAACCGGCAAAACTCGTTGTAATCATAAATTGACGGTTCAAAACTTTTGTAGACGGCAAATTTATCCGCAGGTCGGATGGCCTTTTCTTTTGTAATTTTTGTATTTTTTTTAAACTTTGAGGTCAATGTGTTCGTGACGGAGTAAGTAATCAGATTTTTTTCCGGAATCTGGTCGATTTCATCCAAATCGGGCAATTCGGACTGATCCTTATCAGGAGTATATTCCCAAATGATCTCCGGCGTGATCGAGTGTTTGATCCGTTCGACGCCCCCTATGTGAACATCAAATATTTGATAAACCTCTGAAGTCAAATCGAGTTTTAGATCATATAACTCCCTGTAAAGTGTGCTTTTATCCGAAGTCTCGTACTCCTTTTTATCGAAATGCCACACTGTTTCACGAAGGCCCACAGAGGGTTCAATGGTAAAGTAGCTGCCAAAAGTTTGCGGCAGATAGAATCTGGGATAGATATCCACCCGATGATCTCTCTCGCCGTCTTCGCTGTAAAAATAAGTGTATTGGGACGCCAGATCAAAATAAAACGGCGAAGCCAAGATTTGCTGCTTTGACCCGTTGAAATTGATCGTCGGCAGACGTTGTATGGTATTATCCGTGTCTTTCTGGCGGCGTGCGATAACATCGTCGTACCATCGCAGTTCGGCATTGAGACTGTAAAGGGGCCAGTTCCTGCCGACGTTTAATCTGTTGAGCCTTACAGGATCGTCATAATCATCGAACCCTCTTCCAAAAGCTGATTCAAAATATGCCTCGGCATCATCATATCCCGTGTAACCCTCTTTGAATTCTTGAAGGTAGTCCTGATCGCTGACGATGTCGAGATCAAGCTGTGCAAAGAATTGATAAGGCAACGCCTGATCATGCTTCATCCTGAACCAGTAACGGTCTGAATTGGGACGCAGTGCACTGTCACCGGGATATCCCCATTTCTCCGAGCCCGGTGAGCCGTTATCGACCTGCTGGTCATCTAAAAAATCGTACATCAGGGTCCCTTTGGACTGCTCGTCCAAAACATAGCGGTATTCCAACCCCAGTTTTTCACCGCGACGGCTCATATAGTCAGAATAAAATGTCGCATCCGAGCTTTCATTGATAGCCCAGTAAAACGGCTGAATGTATCTGCCCCCTTTACGGTCTGAATATTCAATCTGGGGTGTCAACAACCCTGTCTGACGTTTCAGCTTTACGGGAAATACAAGAAACGGGGTATAGAACACAGGGATCTTCTTGGCCCAAAGCGCCGCATGCTTCACATAACCGTATCCTTCCACGGTAATCTTTAGATCTCTGCCGGTAATTTTCCATGCCGGCGGATTGCCGTCGCATGTGGAAATTGTGGCTTTATCGGCGGTATACGTGTCTTTACCCGTTTTTTTAATGGTATTCCCTTTAATATGGTAATTGTTCTCTTCGAGAAATATGTCGCCGTTATAAATGGTTCCCGTTTCCGTATTCAGATTCATTTGGGCGCTTTCGCCGGTGAGAATATCTTTCCCCGCCGTCAGAATCACATGGCCTTTTGCAAATACGTCCATTGTCCGTTGATTAAAGCGAACATAATCGGCATCGAGGTTCTTTTCTTTTTTGGTGATCCTGACGTTGCCTTTTCCGATGTAGACATCCGCCTTTTCATCGTAACTGATTTCATCGGCAATGATGTGCCACGGAACCTTCTTATCATCTTTAAACCCGCCGATTGTATTTTCAGCGAAAACTCGGCCGGAGACCAGAATCATGATCAACAACATCAGAACAAGCCGAAAGTTGGCAACACTGCGTTTAGTGAAATACATCAATTCAGGCAGGGAAAGGGAGCAAGAAATGACCGCCCAAGACCATGGAAAGCAATCAAAGCAGGAAGGGTTTTTCTTATAGTGGTTAAATATTCTAAGCAGCAAAGATCGAGAATTTTGGAAATGGCCCATATGATTTGATGTCTCGGTAATACTATAATCTGCCAAAATTAAAGATCTATTAATGGCGTTTTGTTTATGCCGGTGTCATGGAATGGTGGAATGTTTGAAGATTGGAAT
>JBAUWG010000294.1:0-2172 GCA_049583675.1 Desulfobacterales bacterium
AAAGTAAGAATAAATAATTGACATTTTCTTACTTCCGCTTTAATATATTTAAAGCTTTTCAAAATTAACCGCCAGTATTGGATTTTAGCGAGGCAATCTAAATGCATACCGCAACATCGAAAGTCACAACAAAAGGACAAATCGTGATCCCCAAAAGAATTCGGGAGAAATATGGTATTTATCCCTCAACTTCAATCCGTTGGATTGAAAAAAAGGAAGGCATTCTGATGGTACCTGACTCCGAGGATCCAATTACCAGCGCAAGGGGAATGTTGAAGGGATCCGGTGTGTTAAAAGCTTATCTGAGGGAAAAAGAGGAAGAGAAAAAACTGGAGGATAAAAAATTTGCCCAGCTTAAATAGCATCGTTTTCGATAGTTTCGCCCTAATTGGCTATCTTGAAAATGAGACGTTTTCAGCGAAGGTCGAAAAGCTTCTCAAACAAGCACGAAAGGGTAAAATCCAAATTTATTTGCACGCCATCCATTTGGGGGAGGTCTATTATATTACTTTAAGGGAACAAGGTCAGGATTTAGCGGATCTGGCTTTCGCCAGGATTAAAGCGTTTCCCTTGCAGTATATCGACATCGTCGATGAAGAGATGTTGCGGACAGCAGCCAGGTTAAAGGCTTTCTATCCAATTTCATATGCAGATGCTTTTGCTGCTTCTTTGGCCGTGATTAAGCATTCTCCTCTTTTAACCGGTGATCCGGAGTTCAGAAAACTTGGAAAAAAAGAAAATATTTCAATCGAATGGCTGTTTTGAAAGCGTCTTCTTCAACTTTTTCAGCCTCGCGCCCTGTGCCTCTCACCTTCTCATCTTCTCAACTTCCCCATTTCTCCGCTTCTCCGTTTCCCTTTTCCCACCCTCTCACCTTCCCACCTTCCCAGCCTTCTACCGTGTGCCTTGCGCCCTGTGCCTCTCACCTTCCCACCTTCCCAACTTCAGTCTTTTCAGCCTTTATCCTTTCACTATCATCTATCAGCTATGAGCTATCAGCTGCTTACCAGTGTTCTCAACACATCCTCTTTCCCCAAAATTCCCACTAACTTGCCCCCATCGACCACCGGCAGGGTGTGAAAATTTTTTTCCACCATAAGGGCGGCAATTTTTTCGATGTCGGTTTCAGGATCGACGGTTACGGGGTTGGGTGTCATGGATTCGGAAACCTTGGTTGCTGCGATTTTAGCAACTTCTTTATCAAGTCGCTTTGAAGAAGTCAGGGGGATATAACCGTCTAATAGGGTAAAAAGTGATGGGAGCGGTATGCTTTTTTGCTGGACGATCAGATCCATCTGGCACAGGATACCCACCAGTTTGCCGGCTGCATCGACAACCGGCGCTCCATTGATTCGTTTTTCCAGAAGCAGCCGGGCTGCCTGGGCGATTTCAGTTTCGGGGGTAACCGTGAATATTTCAGTGGTCATTATATCTTTTGCTTTGAGCATGGCAGCCACCTCTTGAATTGCTTGGTTGAATAGTTGATTACCCCGGTTAAATCCGCTGCGCTCGTCTTCTGCGAAGAATTTAACGGGGTGAAAGTTGATTTGGTTGACTGGTTGACAAGGTTGATTGGTTAAATTGCTTGAATAAAAATCTCAACCCAACCTACCCGAAATCCGGACTTTCTGTTCAGGCACTAATCAACTAAAACCGACTATAAGTGAGGCCGGATCGGGAGTCAAGCGGGAAGGGGACTTGATATAATTTGCATCTCGCAAAATAACGCTTAATATATATCCTGATTGCGTATCAGGTTGAAAATCAGATCGATGTGAATTGAGGTAGGTCGAGTCGCATGTCTAAAAAATTGATCACGATCGAAGAGCAGCAAGGGCCGTTTAAAACCGTTCTCCAAAGAATCATGCGGATGGTTCCGGAGCGCGATAAAAACGATATAAACCTGCAAAGACTGCTTGCTTTCCGTTTGCGAATTGACGGAGAAGCCGCCTTGAGCGAATATCTGATCCGCAAAATCAGAGAAACCATAAAGTGCGCCTACACCGGCAGTCTCTATGAGTTTCTCAAAGACGATCTGATCGAAAAAGCATGCAACCAGGTCGAGGAGGAACCGGACCCGGAACCCCCGGGTGCGGCATGAACAATCTGTGTTGTAAAAATGAGAGGCAAAAATTTCTCTCCGACCTCTGGCAGGAAAAGCTTATTTAAAGC
>JBAUWG010000295.1:0-2644 GCA_049583675.1 Desulfobacterales bacterium
GAAATGAAATATGAAGACGGCATGAATTATACGGATATCCTTCGCATTGCCATGAAACGCGAAGAAAAAGCGCTGAAAATGTATAACGCGCTTCAAAAGAAGACCGGCAATCCGGAACATATCCGGATTTTAAAGGTGCTCTGCCAGGAAGAGGCGAAGCACAAACTGTTTTTGGAAGGTCTCTATGATGACCATATGGCCGAGCAAGGTGATTAATCGTAACTGGTAAACAGAGCGATGTCGATCGTCTTTTTTAAATGGTAACTGCATGTTCACGTGTCCATTTAACAAGCTATGGAACAGCCGATTTATTTTTATAATCAACACGGCGAAAAACTTGCGGGGTCGCTCCATCTGCCCAAACAGCATGACGGATGCGGAGTGGTCTTCGGCCATTGTTTTACCTGTACCCGGCATACCCGTATTATCCGTGAGGCCTGTGATGCTCTGGCTGATGAAAATTTTATGGCTTTGCGGTTTGACTTTTCCGGCAACGGGCAAAGTGAGGGGGAATTCTCAAAATCTACCTATTCCAAACAGATTGCCGAAATGCAGGAAGCTGTCGGCGTTATTTTGGAAAAAGGCGTCCGGAGACTCGGCCTCGCCGGGCATAGCATGGGCGCGGTTATCGCTGTTCTCACCGCGCCCCGGATCGAGGCGGTAAAGGCGGTGTGCACGCTGGCCGGGCGGTTGACCGGTCTGAACGCCGCCTATTTTTTCAGTCGGAAACAGATAAAGGAACTTGAAGACACCGGGAAAGTGTCGTTCACGAGCCGGGGCCGGTCATTGCAACTTTCAACGGAATTTTTTGCCGATGCAAAGCAGTATGATCTTCCCGGAACCGTAAAATCATTGAAAACTCCGCTGATGGTTATCCACGGGGATGCCGACGAAATCATTCCGGTCAAGGCTGCCTATCTATCCAAAACACTGAATCCAGAACGCACGGAGTTGTCTGTAATCTCCGGTGCCGATCACATGTTCAGCAACGACATACATCGCTCGCAGACCGTTAAACTGGTAGTGAAATGGTTTAAGGAACGCCTTTATGAATCTTTCTGAAACGTTGAGCAAGGACTATATTGAATCCCAATACAAACAGTGGAAAACCGATGCAAATTCGGTATCCCCTGACTGGCGGTTTTTCTTTGAGGGATTTGAAATGGCCGCGGGTACGGATCGCAAGGCCGATGTCGTTTATGATCAAACACAAGGTTTCAAACAGGCCCGGGTGGAAGCACTCATTAGACGGTACCGTGAGATCGGACACTTGCTGGCCTGTTTCGACCCATTGACGGCATGTCCCGCCGACCATCCATTGTTGAACCTTTCCGCGTTTGGTCTAACGCCGAATGACCTGGATACCCCATTTTTCGCAAAGGGGTTGGTTGACAATGATCGTGCTTCATTAAAAGAGATTATTCGGGCACTCAAAGAGACGTACTGCCGTTCCATCGGCGTGGAATCGATGCACCTGCAGGATCCGGAAGAACGAAAATGGCTTCAGGATCGAATGGAACCTGCTCGAAATACACCCGATCTTAAAGTCGACGACAGGCTCCGGATCATGGGAAAGCTGTATCAGGCCGTTCTTTTCGAACAATTCCTCCACAAAAAATATCTGGGACAGACACGGTTTTCAATTGAAGGAGCGGAAGTGGTCATTCCCATGCTCGATGTTCTCGCCGACAGGGCCGCATCCCTGAATTGCCGTGAGATTATATTGGGCATGGCCCATCGGGGAAGGTTGAATGTTCAAACAAATATACTGAACAAACCTTATGAGGAGATTTTCAGCGAATTTGAAAGCTGTCACGATCCGGACGAAATCTTTGGCGCCGGAGACGTCAAGTACCATGACGGGTATCTGGCGGATGTCAAGACCCGTGGGGGATTACCGCTTCGCATATTCCTGGTCAACAATCCTAGCCATCTAGAATCCGTAAATCCGGTGGTTGAAGGATTTGTGAGAGGCCGCCAAGACATTTTAAAAGATGATAAAAGGAATGTGATTTTGCCGCTTCTGATCCACGGCGATGCCGCTTTCTCCGGACAGGGGGTGGTAACGGAAACCCTGAACATGTCGCAGCTGACCGGGTACAAAACCGGCGGTACCGTTCATATTGTGATCAACAATCAGATCGGATATACCACGCTGCCGGAACATGCCCGCTCCACCCGTTATGCCACTGACGTGGCCAAAATGCTGATGATCCCGATCTTTCATGTTCACGGAGAAGATCCGGAATCTGTCGTACATGTGATCCGGCTGGCCCTTGATTACCGGGAAACCTTTCACAAAGATGTTGTGGTCGATGTCGTCTGTTTTCGCAGATATGGCCACAACGAGGGCGATGAACCTTATTTTACCCAGCCTAAAATGTATGATCGGATTCGAAAACGACCTCCTTTGAATGTGGTTTATTCGCAGAGATTGATAGAAAAAGGCGTTATTCGAACAGAGGATACGGACGTTCTGGAAGACAATATCAATCGTAAACTGGAAGAGGCTTTTGAGGCGGTTAAGTCCGGCACTTGCGTCTTCCCTCAGCACCGGTTTTATGAAAACTGGAAAAATTTCAACGGCATTTATACTCAAGACTCGGTTAAAACCGGCGTTCCCAAAAAAGAGCTCGTAGCACTG
>JBAUWG010000296.1:0-2404 GCA_049583675.1 Desulfobacterales bacterium
CACTGGAAAATTTTCAATGTGTATGTCGAGGGCGTGAGTCTTTTGGGAAACTATCGGGATCAATTCGAAAGATTTCTGACCAATTCATCCATTGAAGATCTGATCTCGGAACTGAAAAAAAAGGTTGAACAGCAGAAAAAAGAGGAGAACGTCGAATAAAAATGAGATATATGTTCATTATAGTCATTGTGCTGGCTGTTTATACCACCGGGTGTGCCCATAACAGCGCGATGACACCCGCTGTTGCATCATTAACGTCTGCTTCGCCACAGAATAGTGATCCTCCTCCTTTGCCGGAAGACCCAAACCGCACCGAGGGTAAAAACGAGACACCCGGTCTTTCGGATCAAGATCTTAACACTCTCTATGCCGAGGCTGAGGCGGGCGCCGTTCATGTGGCAGACCCCATCGAACCCTTTAACCGTGCCATGTATCACTTCAATGACAAATTTTACTTTTGGATACTCAAACCGGTTACCCAAGGATACAGATTCCTGACTCCGACGCCGCTGAGAGTCGTAATAAAAAATTTTTTCGATAACCTGATCACCCCGGTCCGTCTGGTAAACTGCATCCTGCAGGGTAAATTTCACTCGGCCGGTACGGAGTTTTCACGGTTTGTCGTAAACAGTACGGCAGGAATGCTGGGTCTTGCAGATCCGGCCCAAAATTATCCTCAACTGCAAGCCAAGGATGAAGATCTCGGCCAGACTTTGGGGACATACGGCATTGGTAACGGGTTTTATATCGTATGGCCTTTTGTGGGACCGTCCACGCTGCGTGATACAGTGGGGTTGACCGGCGATCTGTTTTTAAACCCGGTGGCCTATGTCCAACCGACCGAAGCGGCATTCGAAATCACCGCCTTCAAAAAAGTGAACACCACCTCGTTTCATATCGGAGATTACGAAGCGCTCAAGGAAGCGGCCCTCGATCCTTATTCCGCCATTCGCGATGCCTATATCCAAAGCCGCGCGAAAAAGGTTAAAGAATAAGCTTATATCTTGCGTCAGGCGTGATGGACTTAATCAGACGGCTTCCGGGATCCCCGCATTTCGTTTAAGAGTTCGATCTGTACCTCTTGAATTTCGATCAATCGCTCCCATTGGCGGGACAACAGGTGATCCAGTTTCTGGTGAAGCTGCCGAATTTCGAGTTCCGCTTTTAGATTGATTTGGAAGTCATAGGAGGCCCGAAGACGATCCTTTGATTCCTGCCGGTTCTGACTCATCATGATAATGGGAGCCTGTATCGCAGCCAGGCAGGATAAAATCAGATTCAAAAGAATGAACGGGTAAGGATCAAACGGTTTGAGTGTCAAGAGTAATGAGTTGACAAATATCCAGAGCACCAGAATACACGCAAAAATAATAATGAAACGCCAGCTCCCCCCGAAACTGGCCATTCTGTCGGACAGACGTTGGCCGAAGGTCAATTTTGACTCAAATTGCTGGTCAACATGCATGGAGAGAATCTCGTTTTTGGCCAGACTCTCTACGACCTCTTTTTCCAAATCGGATAATTCACCTCTCTCGTCTTCAATCAGCGACCGAATATAATCGTATCGAAACCGGTTCAGGTCATCCGCGCAAATGAATCCATCGGCAGACCATTTGGGATATTCCTGCCTGATGAGTTTAACGACAACAGGTCTTACCGCGCTTGCCGCTATCAGATCTGTCTGAGAGGCATCTTTGCCGCAAACCTGGCAGGTCCGATTGGCTGATGGCTTATGGTTCTTCATGTGAGCTGTCCTCTTACCATTATCAAGTTTTATTCCTCGATGAGGAAATGATTTGGCGAAAAGCGATCGAATTTATTAGATTATCACATGTTTTAGGTTTCAACAACACGGAATGTGGATTATTTGCGGCAATGCGTAGAAGGACGCTCCGACCCGGCACCGCGATTCGAACTTGCTTGACGTTGACAATAGACCTTCTACTGTGTAAGGTAAAATCAATCGGCTTCAAGGCTTCCGAAGCCGATTTTCTTTAAACGGCTTAAAAACAATACCTTATCACTTTAAATATCTCAGGCATATGAAAAAACGTATTATCTTTACCATCGTTGGTTTGGTTGTGTTGATCGGTGTCCTGGGCGGCATCAAGGGCTTGCAGATCAGCCGGATGATCACCCACGGAAAGCAGTTTGTGCCCCTTCCGGAGACGGTCACGACCTTTGAAGTGCATCCAAAATTATGGCAGTCCCTGATCACATCCGTAGGATCCCTCGAGGCGGTTCAGGGGGTCATGGTGACCGCTGAACTGAAAGGAAAAGTAGAGAACATTACCTTTGAGCCGGGTACAGCGGTGAGGGCCGGCCACCTTCTGGTGCAGCAGGATATCTCTTCGGAGGCGGCTCAGCTTCGAGCGTCGGAAGCTGCCGTAGCGCTGGCGAAGAT
>JBAUWG010000297.1:0-2638 GCA_049583675.1 Desulfobacterales bacterium
TATGTAGGGTATGCAATCACGAAATGAATGAAAGAAAAGATCAGGAATTTGTAAATATAGCCATTTTGGACAATATCATAGAAGCACAGCTTATCGACTCTGTTTTGAATGAATACGGCATTCCCCATCGGATTCGATCATTTCATGATACGGCCTACGATGGGTTGTTTCAGTTCCAACTCGGCTGGGGTGCCTTATGGGCGGCGGTTTCATCCAGAGCGGAGATTCTTGAAATACTGCATGATATCAGGTCAAATGATTTTCACTCCAAAAAGAGATAACTCGCAACGGAGGCATTATCTTTTCCGCATACCCGAAAACGCTCATTCAAAGGAGGTTATGCCATGTCCAAAAACAAAACCATTGGGTCAAAAAATTTTGAAGATGCGCTGAAAATCGGCCGTCCGCCCAATGTGGTAAAACTTTTTCCGAATTCAAAAGCACTGATCGTCAGCGGAAAATTTATCGATCGGGCCATGCTTGCCAAAGGAAAATCCATTGCCATGGCCGCCAACGGTCGCAACAACTTCGTGATTCGAGGCGCGCTCCGGGCCGCCCAGAGGGCCAATGCCGCCATCATCATCGAAATCGCCAGATCCGAAGGCGGCGCCGGTGCGTATTGTGCAGTCAACTATTGGAATATTTCCCGGCAGGTCGATGCCATCTGTAACGAATTGGGCATCACTGTTCCTGTAGCCGTCCATGCCGACCATTATGGCATCAAAAAAGAACAGGATGTCGATGCGGCAAAGATTGAAATTCCAACGCTGTTTGAAGCGGGAATGACCTCTATCGCCATTGATGCATCCCATCTGCCGGATGATCAGAACCTTCTTGCCAGCCTGGCACTCAACCCTTTTGTTCCCCAGTGGGCAAGCCTTGAAACCGAGGTGGGTGAGATCAAAGGAAAAGAAGGGCTTTCCACTGTTGAAGAAGCTTTATTTCTCATCCAGGGACTCAATGCCCATAATATTTTCCCGGACTGGATTGCTTTAAATAACGGAACAACTCACGGAATAGAGGAAAGCGGACAGGGGATACAGGTCGATTTAACCGCTGAAATTCACAAGGCCCTGACAAAGTACGAGGTTTCAGGAGCCCAACACGGTACATCCGGAAACAGTTCTGAGAGATTGAGGGAGATCGCGACAAAAACAAAAACCACGAAAGCGAATGTGGCCACAGCCCTGCAAATGATCTCCTGGGGCCTGAAAGTCAATGATTACGGCAATGCCATGCTCGACGAAAACGGCAATTTTATTAAAGTTAAAGATCAGGGCGTCACTGAAGAGATGTGGCAAGAAATGACCGCATATGCCGAATCCAAGGGTCTAAAAGGCGGAAATTATAAGAAACTTAACCTGCCGTTTGAAAATAAGTTGATGGGACAACCTAAAACCGTTAGAGAAAGAATGGTCAAGCGAGTTGAAGAATTTGCTTACAACATGATTGTCAACGTCTTCAATTCCCAGGACACGGCACCGCTTGCCATTAATGCGGTTCTCGAAGCTGGATCATATGATCCGGGTCCAAAAGGAAGCCGAATTGAAGATCCCGCTGAATGGACTTCGGAAAAATTTATTAAAAAAGCGGCGTCGATAACATCCGGCAAAAAATCCAAAGGGGACTTCGACGATTAGTCATGCGGGGAAAAAAGTTTTGTCATTATTGCGGCGCCGGACTCACAAAGAAACACTATGAAGGCAGACTGAGGCTCTTCTGTGAGCACTGCCATGAACCTCTCTACGAAAACCCTATCCCCGCCACGTGCCTTGTGGTGGTAGACAAAAGATCGAGGGTGCTTCTTGTAAAACGGAGCGTAGAACCTAAAAAAGGGTTCTGGTGCCTACCGGGAGGTTTTATGGAACTGAGTGAAACCCCTGAACATGCCGCACTCAGGGAACTCGCGGAGGAGACGGGGTTAAAGGGACGAATCGATATACTCCTTGGGGTTTCCACCAATCCGAGCGCCCAGTATCACACCGTGCTGATGGTTGGATATTTGGTTAAGCGTTATTCCGGCAACCTTACGGCAGGTGACGATGCAAACGATGTCAATTTTTTTCATTTTGATGAATTGCCCGACATCGCGTTTAAAAGCCATTCAAGCTTCATCAGAATGTATTATGCGATGTATTCAAACTGATTGAAGAACTTAGCCCAGAAAACCGGGATTTGGTTATTCAAGATGTGATTTTAGACATTTAACTCTAACCTCCGGATTGAAGGGGAAGCACCAGAATTTTTCAAAGTAAATAGAATCGCTGATCCCCCGTCTAATACTCGACAAACACAAATCCGCCCTTCCCGCTGCTGTCTTCATATTTCGGTTTAGGCAGGCGTTGTTTCCATCGGGCATATTTATCGGATTTTGCGACTAGCACCACCGGCTCTTTGCCGGCGGTTTTAATAATGAGATCCTTAAATTGTTTCAGATTCAATGAACGATGTCTTGCATCCTTATAACTGAGTCCATAGGACACTTCGCCTCGACTTCCTATAAGATAAACGTCGCTTCGCTTATAAAACCAGCAGACCGCCCCCATGGGATCTTCATCCGCAACCAGCACGGTATCTGTCTTGATCCTATCTTTATGGCGCAGCAGGAATGCTCCCGGGGCCTTATGTTCAATGGTCA
>JBAUWG010000298.1:0-14350 GCA_049583675.1 Desulfobacterales bacterium
ATACAGGGAGGGTCGAATACCGCTGCATACTTTAAGAGCGGATATTGACTATGGTTTCATCGAAGCTCGTACAACATACGGCATAATCGGTGTGAAGGTATTTATATTTAAAGGTGAGATACTAAAAAAAGATCACGTTGCGGTGGGCGTCTGAGGCCACGGCGCTTGTAGCGGCTTTTTGCGCATTTGATATTTTTTGGTGTTTACCCAATACCGCGTTGCCGTAATGGAGATTATGGAAGATGTTGAGTCCGAAGAAGGTCAAATTTCGAAAGCAGCAAAAGGGTAAAATGCGGGGAACCGCATATCGAGGATCTCATCTCGATCATGGTGAGTTTGGATTACAGGCTGTCGGATGCGGATCCATCAGTGCAAAACAAATTGAGGCCGCCCGTGTTGCAATGACGCGACACGTCAAAAGAGGTGGAAAGATTTGGATTAAGATATTTCCGGATAAACCGTTTACGAAAAAACCCGCTGAAGTTAGAATGGGGAAAGGCAAAGGATCCCCTGAAGGTTGGGTGGCCGTCGTACGTCCCGGGAGAGTCCTCTATGAAATGGAAGGTGTTCCCAAAAGCGTTGCTAAAGAAGCACTGCGTCTTGCTTCGCATAAGCTTTCCGTTAAGACAAGATTCATTGAGAGGAGTGATTCGAAATGAAAGTGAGCGAGATCAGAGATATGAGCATGGAGGAAATGCTTAGAAAACTGGGTGATTTAAAAGAGGAATTCTTTAACCTGCGTTTTCAGCATGAAACCGGTCAGCTCGAAAACCCTCAAAAAATGAAGCAGACAAAACGTGACATCGCCAAGGTTAAAACCATCATAAAAGAATCTCAGTTAAAGCGTGTTGCGAGTGAAGGATGAACCTTGAGGATTGACGCCAATTGCATTCGGGCTTAGGGGAATATTGGAATAATGGAATGTTGGAATAATGGATTTACTTGCCCGCCGGTCTTTTAAAGGAAATGTATTCTTTTGTTTTAAGACCCAATATTCCATTATTCCACCATTCCAGGTGGCCAACAATAGAAAGCACCTGTTAAAGTACTAAAAAATTCAATAAATATAGAAATTTTGGGACATAAAATTACTGCGATGGAAAATAAAATACAAAAAAGACAAATGGTCGGGACTGTTGTCAGTGATAAAATGGACAAAACAGTAGTGGTGCTGGTTGAGCGTTTGGTTCAGCACAAACTTTATAAAAAGTATATCAGAAGGCGTGCGAAGTTTGCCGCTCATGATGAAAGCAATGCGTCTCATGTTGGGGATAAAGTGCTGATTACCCAGTCAAGACCGTTGAGCAGAACCAAAAGGTGGCGAGTCAGCCAAATCATCGAAAAAGCCATTTAAAGCTTGGGTTTTTCACGGATATAAAACAAGTCATCGATTAATACCTAAAAACTTAGAATTCTGACTTTTGAGGATTCATCGTCATATAAGGAAACTGGAAAGATGATTCAGGCGGAAACGAAATTGACTGTCGCAGATAATTCAGGCGCCAAGATCTTATACTGCATAAAAGTTCTTGGCGGTTCACGCAGAAGGTATGCAAGTGTCGGAGATATCATCGTTGTATCCGTCAAAGAAGCCATACCGAACACGAAGGTCAAAAAAGGGGATGTTCTGAAGGCTGTTGTTGTTCGAACCAAAAAAGAAATACGAAGACCGGATGGATCATATATACGATTTGATGACAATTCGGCTGTTTTAATTACCCAAAACAGAGAACCCATCGGTACTCGCATATTTGGGCCGGTCGCAAGAGAGCTCAGGGCCAAGAAGTTTATGAAAATTATATCACTGGCGCCGGAAGTATTGTAATTAGCGATCCTGTGGAGATTAAATTCATGATTAAGAATAAGTGCCATTTAAAAAAAGATGATAAAGTCAAGATTGTTGCCGGGAAAGATAAAGGGAAGATCGGCAAAATTCTCAGTATAAAAAGAAAGAACAGCCGGGTTGTCGTAGAAAATATTAATATGATGAAAAAACATGCCCGGCCCAGTTCAAAGCATAGACAGGGCGGAATCATTGAAAGTGAAGCGCCGATCCATTGGTCCAACCTCATGTTGATGTGCAGTAAATGCGTTAAACCCGTGCGGATAAAAATGAATCGTTTAGAAGACGGTAAAAAGATACGTGTCTGCCGGAAATGCAACGAGATCATAGACGCTTAAGATCGTATGCCGGAGGGATTGAATGTCGGAATTACAATTGTACTATCATAAAGAAGTCGTCACCAAGCTTCTCGATACATTTAAATACAAGAGCATCATGCAAGTGCCGAAGCTCGAAAAAATTATTTTGAATATGGGGCTCGGCGAAGCGATTCATAATATCAAACTTTTGGATTCTGCTGTGGATGAACTTAAGATCATTGCCGGCCAGCAACCGGTCGTCACTCGGGCCAAAAAATCCATCGCCGCGTTCAAGTTGAGGGAAGGGATGCCCATCGGTTGCAGAGTGACGCTGCGTCATAAGCGCATGTATGATTTTTATTATAAACTGGTGAATGTAGCGCTTCCGCGTGTCCGTGATTTTAGAGGTCTCTCGGGAAAGGCGTTCGATGGACACGGAAATTATACCCTTGGAATTAAAGAACATATTATTTTTCCTGAAATTGATTACGATAAGATTGACAACATCAAAGGCCTGAATATTTCCATCGTTACGACTGCAAGAACCGATGAAGAAGGGATAGAACTTCTGAGACTGCTGGGCATGCCATTCAGGAATTAAAGAGGGAGGAAAATTTGGCAAAAACAGCTCTTAGAATAAAAGCAAGCAAATCGCCCAAGTTCAAAGTGAGAAAATACAATCGCTGCCCTATTTGCGGCAGACCCAGAGCATTTTTAAGAAAGTTCGGAATTTGCCGTATTTGTTTCCGAAATCTGGCATCGGAAGGTAAACTTCCCGGCGTGGTGAAGTCAAGTTGGTAATCACGTGAGATATTGAGCTTGGTTTTGCTAATGTCATATCTATTTTTAAATTTATTGGAATTTTAATTTAAAGTCTTAACCATCGAAGAATGAACGGAGAAATATGGCGATGAGCGATCCAATAGCGGACATGCTGACAAGAATAAGAAACGCCGGAAAGGCAAAATATACGAGTGTCGATATCCCGGGATCAAAGCTGAAAATTGAATTGGCTCGGGTACTAAAAGACGAGGGTTTTATAAAAAATTACAAATTCATCAAGGATAAAAAACAAGGCATTTTGCGTGTGTATCTCAAATATGACGGCGGAGAGAGGCACGCTATTTACGGCATCGAGCGCGTCAGTAAACCCAGCAGACGCATTTATGCCGGGAGCAAGAATGTAAAGAAGGTTTTGAACGGTATGGGTATTTCAATCTTGTCCACGTCGAAAGGGATAATGACGGATAAAAAGGCCAGGGCCGGAAATGTGGGAGGAGAAATTCTCTGTAATATATGGTAAAAGGAATAATCAATGTCAAGAGTAGGCAAAAAACCGATAACAATACCTGACAAGACGAAAACAACTTACAAGGACGGACTCATTACCGTTCAAGGTGAAAAAGGTGTCCTTTCAAGACAGATTCACTCTGCCGTTGATTTAAAGATTCAGGATGGGACGATCAATGTGGTGGTTTTTAAAGACGACAGGAACAGTCGGGCTTTACGCGGACTGACACGCAGCCTTGTTGCGAATATGGTTACGGGGGTCAGTAAAGGATTCGAAAGGGTTCTTGAAATAAACGGTATCGGGTATCGTGCTGCGATGAGCGGCAACACGATCGAGTTTAATATTGGATATTCAAGTCCTGTCAAATTTGATCTTCCAAAGGGAATCTCAGCATCCATTGACAAAAAAAACGTTATAAAATTAATTGGCATCGATAAAGAGTTGCTTGGGCATACGGCTGCGTCGATTCGAAGATTGAGACCTCCGGAAAGCTATAAAGGCAAGGGAATAAAGTATGCCGAAGAACGTATTCATCGCAAAGCCGGTAAAGCCGGCGCCAAAGCAGCATAAGGTTATATAATATGGGTTCATTGAATTTAAAAACAAAAGCGCGTTTGAAAAGAAAAAAGAGGATACGAAAACATCTGGCCGGGACACAGGGACGGCCGAGGTTGAGTGTTTTTCGAAGCTCAAAACATATCTACGCACAAGTCATTGATGATACGCATGGACAGACACTGGTCGCAGCATCAAGCTTGGACAAAATCGTCAAAGAGCAACCAAAATTTGAAAATAAGGTTGCTGTTGCCAGCTTCGTTGGCAAACTTCTGGGTGAAAGAGCCGCTCAAAAAGGAATCAGCAGGGTGGTTTTTGACCGAAACGGGTTTTTGTATCATGGTCGAGTGAAAGCTGTTTCTAATGGCGCACGCGAAGCAGGACTGGATTTCTAATCATTTAAGCGATGGACATTCCAATGATTTCTCAAGAAATTCAGAAGTGTTTGACGACATCTGAATTGAATCGTTCATTGTAAAGGAGGCGGATTCTTGTACAAACAGGATCAAGGCGAAAATCAGTTAATTGATAAGGTTGTTCATATTAACCGGGTTGCCAAGGTTGTCAAAGGTGGTCGGAGATTCAGCTTCAGTGCGATCGTCGTGGTCGGCGACGGCCAGGGGAGTGTCGGTTACGGACTTGGAAAGGCCGGAGAAGTGCCCGAAGCGATTCGAAAAGGCATCGAAAAGGCTAAAAAGGATATGGTCAACATACCCTTGATCGACGAGACCATACCTTACGCAGTGATCGGGAAATTCGGAGCCGGCCGTGTTCTCCTCAAACCGGCATCCAAAGGCACCGGTCTTATCGCGGGTGGGGCTGTTCGGGCGGTACTTGAAGCTGCAGGCGTCCAGAATATTTTAACAAAATGCATGGGCTCGCATAATCCTCATAACGTCGTTAAGGCCACTATAGAAGGCCTTACCCGACTGCAGAGTCGCGAGCAGGTTGCCGCCAGACGAGATATAGAAGTAGAAAAGCTCTAAAATGGTAAGGAATGATCAATGAGTAAAATGCTGAAGATAACTCTGGTGAAAAGCATGATTGGAAGGCCCGAAAAGCACCGTAAAGTATTGCGAGGTATGGGGTTGACCAAACTTAACAGAACGGTTGAACTCAAGGATATGACCTCTGTTCGAGGAATGGTCAAGACTGTGTCACACCTGGTGAAAGTCGAGGAAAAATAGATGAAGCTGAATGAATTGTTACCGCCGGAAGGATCACGCAAAGCCCGAAAACGGGTGGGACGAGGTGTCGGGTCCGGACATGGTAAAACAGCCGGAAGGGGTTCAAAAGGTCATAACAGCCGCAGCGGCGGAGGTGTGAGACCCGGTTTTGAGGGCGGTCAGATGCCGCTTCAACGGCGCCTGCCCAAACGCGGTTTCACCAATATCTTTAAAAAGAAAATCGTCGTACTTAACATTCGGGACTTGGCGCGGTTTGAAAGCGGCAGCATCGTGGATGAGGCTGCGCTTGTTCGGATCGGTCTTGTAAAAGGCCAAAGGGACGGCATCAAAATTCTCGGCAAAGGCGAGATCACGGTTCCGCTTACAGTCAAGGTGAACGGGGCCAGTAAAAACGCCAGAGAAAAGGTTCTTGCCGCCGGCGGAAGTATAGAGGTTTATTAATATGATCGGTGGTGGGTTCGGAAATATATTCAAAATACCGGAACTGAAAAAACGGATCCTCTTTACATTGGGATTGCTTATCGTTTATCGTATAGGGGTTCATGTTCCGACTCCGGGGATAGACGCTGTGGCCCTTGCTTCATTTTTTGCACAAGCAAAAGGAACCCTGCTCGGTCTTTTTGACATGTTTTCCGGAGGCGCTTTAGAGAGACTATCCGTTTTTGCTCTCGGAATCATGCCTTATATCAGCGCAGCGATTATACTTGAACTGTTGACGGTGACGATACCGCATCTTGAACGCTTGTCCAAAGAGGGGGAACAGGGACGGAAAAAAATTACGCAGTACACGCGTTATGGAACGATTCTCTTGAGTGTCATCCAGGGATTCGGTATCAGCGTCGGTCTTGAACAGATGAGTTCGCCCGGAGGGGCACCCGTGGTTATTTTCCCGGGATGGGGATTTAGAATCATGACGGTGATCACCTTGACGGCGGGGACGGCATTCATCATGTGGCTGGGCGAACAGATTACCGAACGGGGAATCGGCAATGGTATTTCTCTTATTATATTTGCAGGGATTATCGCCCGAATGCCGAATGCCATCGGAAATACCTTCCGACTGCTTTCAACCGGCGAGATGGGGACGTTTGCCATACTCATATTGATTGTTCTGATGGTGGCGGTGGTGGCGTTTATCGTATACATGGAACAGGGCCAGCGGCGAATATCGGTTCAATATGCTAAAAGAGTCGTCGGCCGAAAAATGTATGGCGGTCAGAGCACACATCTGCCGTTAAAGGTGAACACATCCGGCGTGATACCACCGATTTTCGCTTCATCTATCATCATGTTTCCCGCAACCATGGCCAGTTTTTTCGCCGTTCCCTGGATGCGATCCGTGGCTTCAGCCATGAGACCCGGTAATATTGTATATGAATTGTTGTATGTGGGGTTTATTTTCTTTTTCTGCTATTTTTATACTGCGATTACTTTTAATCCGACCGACGTTGCAGATAATATGAAGAAACAAGGCGGATATATTCCGGGCATCCGTCCGGGTAAGCGAACGGCAGATTATATCGACAGGGTCTTGACCCGTATTACCTTGGGCGGCGCCATATATGTTTCCGCAGTATGCGTATTGCCGTCTGTTTTGATGACCAAGTTTAATGTTCCTTTTTATTTTGGCGGGACTGCTCTTTTAATCGTTGTCGGGGTTGCTATCGATACCATTCAGCAAATAGAATCTCACATGTTGACCCGGCATTACGAAGGATTTTTGAAGAAAGGCAGTGGCAGAACGAAAGGAAGATTCTAATATTTTTGGCGAACAGGCTTTGGGGGATATATGCCGAAAGAAGAGGCGATTAAAGTTGAAGGCACGGTGCTTGAGACGTTGCCCAATGCAATGTTCAAAGTAGAACTCGAGAATAAGCACCAGGTACTCGCACATATTTCCGGGAAAATGCGCATGCATTTTATTAAAATATTGCCCGGAGATAAAGTTACGGTTGAACTTTCTCCATATGATCTATCTCGCGGAAGAATAACATACCGGTCAAAGTAAAAATAAGAGGTGATCGGCTATGGGCAATAGGCCATAGGTCATGGATTAATCGGGTTATACCCATTACACTGCTGAAGGAGTGTTGCAAATGAAAGTCAGAGCATCGGTTAAAAAAATATGCGCCAAGTGCAAAATTGTTCGCAGAAAAGGCGTCGTTAGAGTTATTTGCGAGAATAAGAGACACAAACAGAGGCAAGGATAAAAGGAGGATATGCTTTGGCAAGAATTGCAGGGGTAGATCTGCCGAGACGTAAACGGATTGAAGTAGGACTGACATATATCTATGGTATCGGTCCAAGCATATCAAAGCGCATACTTCAGCAGCTCAAAATCAATCCTGATACCAAGACCGATGATTTGTCGGAGACCGAAGTCAACAGTATTCGCAAATTTATTGACGGGGAATATAAAGTTGAAGGAGAACTTCGCACTCAGATTTCCATGAATATCAAAAGATTGATGGATCTTGGAGCATACCGAGGACTTCGACATAGAAAATCGCTGCCGGTGCGGGGGCAGAGAACCAGTACAAATGCCCGAACACGAAAAGGTCCGAGAAGGTCGGCTATAAAGAAGAAAGGCGGCGCTAAGAAAAAATAAACCGTTAATGGCATTCGTTATTCAGATGGATAAGATCAATGATGGATAACGAATCGGTTGACAGGAGCATAATAGATGGCAAAAAAAATTCGAACCAAAAAAAAGGAAAAGAAAAATATACCCAGCGGAGTTGTTCATATTCAGTCCACATTTAATAATACGATCATTACCATTACAGACGCCGCTGGAAATGTGGTTTCCTGGTCGAGCTCAGGGGTCCAAGGTTTTAAAGGATCGAGAAAGAGCACCCCGTTTGCCGCCCAGATTGCCGCGGAGGATGCCGCCAAAAAAGCAATGGAGCATGGAATGAAAAATGTTGAGGTATACGTAAAAGGTCCGGGTTCCGGGCGAGAGTCCGCGCTTCGATCTTTGCAGGCGGCCGGGTTCAACGTTTTAATGATTAAGGATGTCACACCGATACCCCACAATGGTTGTCGACCTCCCAAAAGAAGAAGAGTTTAATTTATTGAAGATATTGGCGAAAAAATCACCAACAAACGATTAAGGAGGAGTACTTGGCTCGATATACTGGTTCAGTATGCCGGCTGTGCCGGCGAGAAAATTTAAAATTGTTCCTAAAAGGAGATCGCTGTTATTCCGATAAATGTGCTTTTGATCGACGTGGATATCCGCCTGGTGAGCATGGGCAGAGGCGCGGCAGGAAAATTTCTGATTACGGAATTCAGCTCCGAGAGAAGCAGAAGGTAAAACGAATATACGGTCTTTCAGAAAAACAGTTTAATCTGTTTTTTAAAAGGGCGGATAAACAGAAAGGTATCACCGGCACAAATCTTCTGGTATTTTTGGAACGCAGGCTTGATAATGTTGTGTATCGATTGGGTTTTGTTAATTCCCGTGCTCAGGGCCGCCATTTTGTAAGACATAATCATTTTCTTATCAATAGCAATAAAATTAACATTCCGTCGTATCTCATTAAAATCGGGGATGTAGTGGAAATTCGGGAAAAAAGCCGCAAGGTTCGACCTATTGAAGATGCCCTTGATGCTGTCGTACGAAGAGGCGTTCCTCAATGGCTTGACCTGGAGAAAGACAACATGAAAGGAATTATCAAAAATATTCCTTCTCGGGAAGATATAACAACGCCTATCCAGGAACAATTTATAGTTGAACTTTATTCCAAGTAGGTCAAGAGATAAGGTATGTTACATTTGGAATGCGACGCTGAAGAGATTTTATACGGCATTCATATCCTTCCGATAATCCTCTGAAAAAACTGGAGAAATGATTATGGCATCAAATGAACTTATGTACATGAACTGGCGAGATATGATACGGCCGGAAAAGGTCCAGGTAACCAGCAAACCTACCTATGGAAAGTTCGTTTGTGAACCTCTTGAAAGAGGGTTCGGTATAACAATAGGAAATTCATTAAGAAGGATTATTCTTTCTTCTCTTTACGGAGCCGCAATAACATCCGTAAAATTCGAAGGTGTTATGCACGAATTCAGCGTAATTCCTGGGATATATGAAGATGTGTCCGAGATTATTCTTAATTTAAAAGAGGTTCGTTTTAAACTTTCCGATCCTGAGCCCAAAACAATGAGAATTGATTTGGAAGGGAAGAGACAAGTCACTGCAGGTGATATTATCAGCGATGACGGAAAGTGCGAGGTGTTGAATCCTGAACAACACATTGCAACAATTTCAGATGAAACAAAACTGAATATAACCATGACTGTAAAGATCGGCAAAGGATATTCATTGTCCGAATCGAACAAAGATGAGGATGCCCCTTTAGGTACCATTCCCGTTGATTCCGTTTTCTCGCCGATTAAGCGGGTATCATATGTCGTTAGTAATGCACGTGTCGGGCAGAGAACAGATTATGATAAACTTACCCTTGAAGTCTGGACAGATGGAAGTATTTCGCCAGAAGATGCGGTGGCTTATGCAGCCAAGATATTAAAAGAGCAGATGACGATCTTTATTGATTTTGATGAAGATCTTGAGCCGGAACCTCCTAAAAAGGCTACAGAAAAAGAAAAACCCAAATTTAATGAAAATCTTTATAGAAGTGTTGAAGAACTCGAGCTTTCAGTTCGCAGTGCCAACTGCCTGAAGAATGCAAACATCGTCAAAATTTATCAATTGGTCAATAAAACAGAGGCAGAGATGCTCAAAACCAAAAACTTTGGAAGAAAATCATTAAATGAGATTAAGGAAGTGTTAAGTGAAATGGACCTTGCTCTTGGAATGAAACTGGAAGGGTTTGAGCCGCCTGAGGATGAAAAAGAGGAAGGAGAGTAATTAGTCCGATGAGACATCGAAAAGCGAGTTTAAAATTAAGCAGAACGAGCAGTCACAGGGATGCGATGTTCAGGAATATGGTGACTTCTCTTTTTAAACACCAGCGTATTCGAACGACCGATGTAAAAGCAAAGGAATTAAGACGCTGGGCAGATAATCTGATCACATTGGCGAAACGCAATGATATTCATGCCAGGCGACAGGCTCTCTCAATCCTCAGAGAAAAAGACGTCGTTCATAAGCTTTTTGCTGAAGCTTCTGAAAAGTATGGGACCCGGTCAGGCGGTTACACTCGAATCACTAAACTGGGAAGACGTCCTGGTGACGCTTCACCGATTTCAATGGTTGAACTGATATTTGTCGAAGACGAGACAAAAAAGAAAACAAAAAAGAAAAAGACTGCCAAGGCTCCCGTTGAAAAAAGAAAAGTTGCCAAGAAAAAGGATGTAACAGAAGATGTTCAGACGGAAGAAATAAAATCCTCCGGTACGGAAATAAAAGAATCCAAGGCCGGTGAAGATGATAAAATGGGGCAGGAAATAAAAAAGGAAAATAAAAAAATAGAACAAGCTGCGCCTGATGACGAGACAGCGCCTTTGGAAGCCGATACGGCTTCTGAGAGTGCGGGTGAAAACGCAGATGATCTGAGCCCGGAGCCGGTTGAGTCGGAAGAATCCGTGACTGAAAGCAAAACGACTGAAGATGACCAGGAAGACGCCGAAACCAAAGAATAATCCGAACTGTATCATTACAAAAGATTTTTTTAAAAGCCTTGTCTGAAAAGACAAGGCTTTTTTTGCCATGATACAAACAAGACTTTCCGATGTGAGGGGGAAAAGCGGTGATCATTTCAGGCATCAAAAAAGCGCCTCGATGAATCGCGTCATTTCCGAAAGGACAGTATCTTTGGCTTGAAAATGAGGCGTGTGCCCGCAGTTCGGAATCAGTTTGACGTGTACCGTTCCGGATACCCCTCCGGCGATCCCTTCAACTTGAGCACGTGTTGCATATTCATCATTTTCGCCTTGGATCAACAGAACCGGACAGGTGATGTTCGGAAGGTCTTTTCGGATATTCCAATTGCGATATTCGGATGACAGCCACCTGTCGGCCCACCGGTAAAAAATGGTCGTCGTATTTTCTTTGTAATATCGAAAAAGCTTTTCTTTCAAAGAGGTAGTTTCAAAGGCTTGTACCGTTTTATGAATTCCTTCGATGGTTATTTGTTCAACAAAGATATGCGCTGCTTCAGTAACAATCCCTTTCACCAGATTACGGTGGGAAGCCGCGGTGATCAGTGCAATGGTACCCCCGTCACTATGTCCGACGAGCACGGCATCCTCAATGTTGCATGCCTTTAACAGTGCGGGCAAATATAATAAAGATTCTATTTGTAAATAATCCACCGGCCATGACCCTTCAAATCTCTCGGATCGGCCGTAACCTTTTCTGTCATAAATTAAACCATGACATCCGACAGACTTGCAGAGTAATTCCGGAAAATCCCGCCACATTTCGATGCACCCTAAGCCTTCATGAAGAAAAACAATTGTGGGTGAATCCGCTGCATGTAAGGCGGTCTTAGGTTCGATGCGTTTGACTCGGAGTCGACATCCGGCAGCCGAAACATCAAATGATCGGGTATATACAGCATTATTTTCTTTAAAATGTGTTGTCATTGTCAATTTAGAAAAAGACGCTTCATTAAATAAAATAACTTGTAACGTTCAAAGAGAGACTGTAAAAAAAACAGATCTCCAAAATTAAAAGTCTAAGCGTCCAGTTTTTAAAAGTCAAATAATATCATTTAACTCTAATGAATATTGTAACAACGATAATTCCGATATTTGCCGTAATATTTTTGGGTTGGCTCGCCCGCATGAAGGGGTTTATTCAGCCGGAATTTTTAGAGCCGGCAAACCGGCTGGTGTATTATCTCGCAATACCCGCATTGATTTTTCACGCCATTTCAAAAGCTTCGTTAAAGACTCAGTTTAATCTAACCGTTCTATTTATTGCGCTTTTATCGGTTCTGGCTGTTTTTGCCGTTGCATGGGGTGTGGGTGTGTTCTGGCGTATTAATAGAAAAGAGCTGGGAACGTTTATTCAGACCGCGTTTCATGGGAACTTGGGGTATATAGGGCTTGCGGTATCTTATTATTCCCTTGGCCACGACGGGTTTGTGAGAGCCAGTATTATTGCGGGATTTATCATGATATTACAGAATTTTCTTGCGGTGATCGCCCTTCAAGTTAATGCTGATAATGTGTCAATCTCGGAGAATAAACGAAATATCCTGAAAAGGATACTCGTCAACCCTGTAATTCTCTCGGCATTGGCGGGCATTCTATTCTCCTCGACCGGATTAAGATTGCCGCTGGTTATCAATAGAAGCTTGGATATTTTGAGCGGACTTGCGCTTCCAATGGCGTTAATCCTTATCGGGGCCTCCCTTTCTTTCAAATTGATGACATTAAAGATATTACGCATCTTTTCTTCAAGTTTCTTGAAACTGATTTTACTTCCGTGTCTGGGTTTTATATTTTTTCGTTTGTTCGATATAGATCTTAAAAATTATCTTCCGGCCCTTATTCTGCTGGCATCACCCACTGCCACTATAACCTATATCATGGCCGGAGAAATGAACGGCGATACGGATTTTGCCGTTGCAGCGGTTTCCACCTGCACCCTGTTGTCCGCCATAACGTTCTCCATATGGCTGCATATTGCGCATATTGCGGCTATGTGAAGGCTATGTATCTTTCTTCTTGATAGCATCCCGAAATCTTTTCTCATCAGATCGACTATAAATATTAAATTAACCCGTGGGTGAGAGGATATATTTTCCTCTTTTTTCTTTGATGTTTATGCCATAAATCTTGATGGTTTCGGTAATGGGACGTCCAAACAAAAAGTCCGTCAAACGAGGATCAAGACCTGCTTTTTGGACGGTAAAGGCCCTGATTTTATTATCATATTCGATAATATTCAGGATGCCTTCGAGTGATTCCTGGCGATTATCCTTGTCCAAAGCATTGATAAAAAATTTGAGCATGTCGTATGAGCATCGTTCCTGATGCTCTTCAATAAGTTCCCACAGGCCTTCAATGGGTGAAATAAGGTCTTTTCGTGTCAATCGATTTTTCGCATACATCTTTTCGATTTCGGCGGTATCCCAGCACTTAAGGGTGCGGCACTCCATGGGCCTATCGTCATATATGGTGCAGTCCTCATCTTTTTCGTTAAAAAATACGCAGGTCCGTGAACCTTTTGCTTCCTTTAGTTTTAAAATATCAGAAGATGCCGGTAAGAGGCATTTTTTAATGTTGTCATAGCAGCGCTCACCTTTTCTTATGGTATAAATATACTTTGAGGGGATAATGCCTTTTTCGATCAACATCTTATCCTCAAGGTGAAAAGATGGTCCCCCTTTCCTGCAGCAAGTGCCGCACCGGCGGCATGTTGTATTTTTTGCTTTTTGATTGGATTTTGACATATTTTGATCCATGTGTTTCAATCCAAAAGTTTTTCAAAAAAATCGTTTCCTTTGTCATCGACGATAATAAATGCCGGAAAATCTTTGACGGTAATCAAAAAGATGGCTTCCATCCCGAGCTCGGCATATTCCAAGGTCTCCACGTTCGTAATGCACTCTTTGCCAAGACGCGCTGCAGGACCGCCGATGGAACCCAAATAGAATCCGCCGAATTTTTTGCATGATCGGGTAACTTCTTTCGAACGGTTTCCCTTGGCCAGCATGATCATGGAAGCACCGTGCTCCTGAAAAAAGGGCACATAGGGATCCATTCGTCCGGCGGTCGTGGGGCCGAATGATCCTGAGGGATATCCTTTGGGTGTTTTTGCCGGACCGGCATAATAGACGATGTGGTTTTTGAAATATTCCGGCAGCCCTTCACCGCTATCCAAGCGCTCTTTTAGTTTGGCATGAGCAATGTCCCGGGCCACCACAATCTTTCCTGTCAGGATCAAACGGGTCGCTATTGGATGTCGACTCAATTCCAACCGGATTTCATCCATCGGTCGATTGAGGTCGATGCAGACAGCGGCGGTGTCCGGTCCTTTGGGTTCGGGCAGATACTTAGCAGGATCGGTTTCGAGACGTTCCAGGAAAATGCCTTGGTTTGTAATTTTTGCTTTGATATTGCGGTCTGCACTGCAGCTCACGCCAAGGCCGATGGGGCAGGATGCGCCGTGCCTCGGCAACCTTACGACCCGGACGTCATGGCAGAAATATTTCCCGCCGAACTGCGCCCCGATACCGAGTTCCCGCGATATTTC
>JBAUWG010000299.1:0-2475 GCA_049583675.1 Desulfobacterales bacterium
TGAGCCAAAATCCTATTTTTGAGATGGCTTCTATATGAATGTTAAGAAAAACAAATAAGTGTAATGTTCTTCGCTTTCAAACAGTTAGCATATGCGGCCGAAATCTTCAAATATTAAATTGATTGAAGTTTGGGTCGGGCAGTGGTTTAATCTAATATTTGGTATTTCAACTCGCCAATGAACTTTCAATAAAGCCAAAAAGATAATGAAGAAAGGACGATCAGATGAACATAATCCATATCGCCATGGAATACTTGCGTGAACGACAACCGCCGGCGGTTCGGTTTTTTCATATTATAATTTTATGCCTGGTGTTAAGCCAGATCACCGTCAGCAATTTCATGGGATTTGCCGCCAATGGTGAAATCAGCGCCAAAACCGTCGAACGTTATGCAACATGGCTGCACATATGCACCGGATTATCTCTGCTGCCGATCGCTTTGGTTTTTATTTATATCGAATTGAAACGTCATGGCATTCCGTATTTTTTCCCTTACGTTTATGGCAATTTCTCCCAACTCAAAATGGACCTTCATCAGTTAAAACAATTCAAATTGCCGGAACCCAGCGCCTATGGTATCGCGACTATCGTACAAGGTCTGGGATTCGGCGCGCTGACGTTGGTTGTTTTGTCTGGGTTTGCCTGGTTTGTTTCCTGGATTTATGCGGCACCATGGGCAGAAAGCATAAAAGAGCTGCACGAACCATTGACAGGATTGATTGAAGCGTACCTGCTCGGCCATGGCACAATGGGCATACTGCATTTATCTTTGGAGATTAAGAACCCAAAAAGCCGCTGACCATCGCATCAATACGGATATTCAAAAACCGCGCCGGTTAGAAATGCCGGATGCGTTCACTTTATGCCAGCCGGCCCTTTGCTGGTTTAAGAAAAACAAGAAAAACCGAACGTCATTTTTCTTTAGATCCAGATGTCAATAATTTGGCGGAAGAATTTTCTTTAAATACCAGATAGTTCTATCAAAGCACAAGACGCCTGCCCTGCTTCCCGTGTTTTAATCCGAATCATACCTTCAACCTCAACAGCATCAACACACTTTTTCATCAGATGATGGATTTTTTTGCAAACCAACAAAGCTTGAATAACAAATTAAAAAAAAACAACCGGTTATGAGATCCGGCATGAATGCCTTTTGCGTAAAAAGATGCGTAGGCAACTTGAAGTCCTGAAAAAGGCGAACCGCTCAACGGCAAGATGGCATGCCCCTTGCAGCAGTTGTCATCGGAAACAAATAAATATGAACGTGCCGGCCATTGCCGCCAAGCACGCTGAAAAAACAGGAGTATTTAAAAAAAATGTCGAATAAAATTCCGATTAAGTTTGAAGACACAAACTTGGAAGTGTTAGCGAGAATCGCCAAAGCGGCTTCTCGGAAATTCGATTGTTCGATGAAGATCGATTTTAACAACGGCAATCGACAGGTCGAATTTATAGGGGATGATATTTATAAACCTTTAATTATCGAAGAAGTTGAAGGAATTTTCTCAAAGGATGAAGAATGAATAAGGTAAAGCGTAAACCGATTTAAGTAAAGATACAAAAAGGGCATCCAGTTATATCTCAGTTCAACCTGATTCGCGATCGTTTCTCTTTATCTTCTCTCATCTCTTCTTCCGGGAACTTCCAAAAGATTTTGTTTCATGTAGCGGGCGTGTTCTTCTCATCATTGCCTTGCGTTACCCTTTGAGAAAAAAAAATTACAGACCGCCGGTTTAATGCTTCGAAAAATTAAACGGATACAGGAGAAGAAAATGGCTCACGCAATAAAGAGTACGCTTTATGATCATCTGAAATCTGTAAAATCAGGGAAACGGCGTTTTGAAAATGCCTTTCAAGGGGTTTCCAGAATGATTCTGGAGAGCGACATTGAAAAGGTCATGGTACAAGGGAAAACGACCTACAATTTCAAGGTTTTCAATACCGGTGAAAAACACATCATCGGTATGTATGATGAGATCAACAGTTTCGTCTCTTTTGTCAAGGATGCCGCTGAAGGCGGTTCATCAAAGGAGATGGCGTATGTTCTCGTCGGAGAGCCTGGGAACGGAAAAACATTCTTTGTTGAATTTTTATGTAGCCACTACCGCCGGTACCTGTCCAAAAAAGAGAATCGAAAGTACACATTCAGATTTGTCAACATGGACCGGCTGAAGAGTTATGGAAAAATCGATACCGTTGAATCTCAGACCTATGAAGACCCCATGATTTTAGCCATGAATCTCTTTGAAGACATCCATGACAATAAAACTTTTCTTTCCAGAGAAATCGGATTTTCAGACGATGAGATCCAAGGCCTTTATGAGAATTACCGGCCCCTGGGTGCATGCAGCGGGTATATTTGGAACGATATCCGCATGTTTTCAGACAACACCATAAAAGACATGTTGACGTTCATTGACATCGTTCCGGTACCGCTCACGGAAAGCCTGGGAACAGTGACCGGGAAATATCCG
>JBAUWG010000300.1:0-2031 GCA_049583675.1 Desulfobacterales bacterium
GCATTCTTCTTTATGACCTGGGCGATCAGGACGGTTTTGTTCAGCATGCCGAAAATGTTGCGGCAAACCTGAAAAGGGCAGGCATCCAAAAAATTATAACGGTGGATCCGCATACCACGTACGCGCTGAAAGTGCTCTATCCAAAATACACCGGCATAAGTTTTGAGGTGAAGACCTATTTCGAGCTCATTAATTTCAGCTCACATAACGGTTCCCGTCGCGTTACACTTCATGATCCCTGTTTTTACGGCCGATATCTGGAATTGTCGGATGTCCCTCAAAAGGTCTTGGGAAAACTGAATATCGAATGCGTCAACGTGAGAAATTCAGGAGAATTTACCAATTGTTGCGGGGGCCCGGCAGAATCCATATCTCCCAAACTGTCCAAAGAGGTGTTGGGTCGAAGAGTTGAAGAATTACAATGCACAGGGCTTCCGATTATTGCCATGTGCCCGATTTGTTTGGGGAATTTAAGAAAGACCGGCGCGCAGGTCGAAGATTTGTCAGCGCTTATTGCCCAGTGTGAGGAATAATCTAATCTTGATGAACGCTGGCGTTAATATTTTAAACTAAAAAGGAGGTAGTAATGGCCAGTAAGATGTGGATTTTTGTGGGATCAGATGAACCCCAGAAAGCTTTTGCACCCTTTATGATTGCTTCGGGCGCCATGGCGATGGAGATGGAAGTAAACATGTTTTTTACAATGGACGGTCTAAACATTATCAAAAATGGCGGCGCTGAAAAAATCGTTTTGCCGGGTGCGGCCAAAACGCTGCCGGAGTTTATCAAGATTCTCCAAGATGGGGGCGCCCGGATGATTGCCTGCTCGGCGGCGTTTCCCATAGTAAAATGTACCGAGGAAGATCTGATTGAAGGTGTTGAATGCGGTGGCGTTGCCGAGTTCGTTGATGGATGCAGTGAGGCAAGCGTCGTCCTGACCTATACTTAATTGCTTATAACTATCCTAAATGAGCTAAACTCAACTAGTCGTTATTCATTAAGAGAAGTAAAATAGTATCAACAGAAATTTGGAAACTCTTATTTTGAGTTTCCAAATTTCTGTATAATTCTAATTTGCCTGAAAGGGTAATAGTTTTTGGGTAATAATTCTGATGAAATGAGGTGCTCTGATGGTACTATCAGCCATTAATGATTTACCCAACCGTGTCACCGACCTTATAGGGATGAAGGAAAGGGGACTGGAAGTCTCATGTCAAACTTCTTTTGAAATCCTGCCGGTCGATTTTGCGCATCGGGCCAATCCGTTCCAGGCGTATATTTTTTTGTGCCAATTTGAGGGAACCATTGATGGGCAAAAATATAGTTTCAGAAAATGTTATGCCCGCGGTTGCCCCCATAATCTATGCCCGCATGTATCACAGGCGATAATGATCGCCAATCGATATTTACAAAGAGATTATCGGCGATTTGAAAGATGTGGTATTGAAGTTGAAAAAAGAATGTTCACACTTGAAGATATGGTTGTAAAATTTAACGGTTATCATGAGGAACATGGGCCGATCCTTACTATTTATGATTACATCAATATCGCCAAAGAAGGAAATGAAGTATGTATCGATATTATTATCGAATATGTTCCGGCAGTGGAACATTTTGTACATTACGAAAACAAACAGACGTTTCTGATGGTTGATTTTACCGTTACCACTTTAGGGAGAACCGGCCATTCTGAGCGTTGCCTGGCCTGTTATCCTACTAAAGAAGAAAAAGAGAAAAAACAGATCTCGGTGGAGATTGCCAATGAACGGTTAAGACTTCTTTATCAGGAATTTGATAAGGCTTCGATAACTTATAACAAATGTTTTTTTGAATAAAAATTGGAAGAATAGATGGAAATTTTAGAACGACGTATTAAAGATTTAGAAGAACAGATGGAAGATGTCAAAAGGATGCTGCCCCAAGATCAGCTCTCCATGGTGGTTTTTTCAGGAGACCTGGATCGGATGCTGGCTGCCTTTATCATTGCGGTGGGCGCTGCCGCCATGTATGAAAGGGTGGTGATGTTTTTTA